>JAITWC010000192.1 GCA_031285485.1 Alistipes sp. | reverse complement strand
GTGCCGCGCTCATACTCCACCAGCTTCACGCCGTTGAGCCAGTGCTCCACCTTGCCGCCCTTCACCACTATCATCGCCGTGTTGAAGGTCGACGGGCGCAGGTAGGCGCTCGCGGCGTCGGCGGCCGGGATCAGGTCGTAGAGCGAGCCGAGGGTGCGGTTGCCGTTCACTCCGGCTTTGGCGTCGGGGTGGCGCAGGTCGTCGAGTATCTGATATTCGCACCCTATCGAGGCGGGATACTCCGGGTCGGGGCTCACGAAATACTTGATGCCGCTGTTGGCCCCCTCGTTGAACCGGAAATCGACCTTCAGCGTGAAGTCGCCGAAAGTATCGACCGTCATGATGTCGCCGCCGCCCTTGGCCTCGGGCCCTTCGCCGCGGTTGACGTGCAGCATCCCATCCTCCATCTGCCAGCCGCGGGTGGGGAAGGTCTCCCTCCGCCCCGCGCTGCGCCAGCCTTCGGTCGTCGCTCCGTCCCACAGCAGTCGCCATCCTTCGGCCTCTTCGCGCGGCGAGATGGTGTTTGCCACGAGGTTTATCTGCGCCACGTCCTGGTTTTCGGGCGTCGCGTGGGCAGCCGGATCGACGGTGCAGATGCGAATGCCGCGCCAGCTCACGGTGCGTCCCGCCAGTTCGGTATTGTTGCCGATGGCGTGGATCTGGAGCGCGATGAACCCTTCGGAGTAGACGTCGTCGAGGATCGAGGCGCACTCCGCTCCGTTGAGCCACGTGCGCACCGACCCGCCGATCGCCTCGATGCGTGCGCGGTTCCACTCGCCGGGTTTATACGCCGTGCGGGCGGGCTGGTTGTAGGTGAGTGGGTAGAGCCACAGGCGTGGCGTTGCCTCGTCGTAGATGCCGCCCGACCATGCGCGGGACGCGGTGTCGATCTCATACTGGTAGCCGTGGACGCGCCCCCTCTGGAACTCGGGGGTGCTTTGGCTGCGGAACTGAACGCCCGAGTTGAGGCCGTCGTCGGCCTTGAACTCGAATTCGAGTATGAAGTCGCCGTACCGTTTTTCGGTGGCGAGGAAGACGTTGGGTTCGCCCGTCCTGGAGACACCCACGATGGCGTCGCCCTCGGCGCGGAACTCGGTGGATCCACCGTACTTACGCCAACCTCTCAGGTTTTTACCGTTATAAAGCGCCGTCCACTCCTGCGCCGCGGCGCCCGCGACCATTCCGGCCGCAAGCACCGTCAAAAAAATCTTCTTCATTATCATATTATTATCCATTATCATTCGTAGAACTGTTGCCACTCCAAGCGAGGCGGAGCGCCGGTCAGCAGGGCGTTGGCTATCGGGTCGCCAACGATGGAACCGTTGACGCGATCGACGATAAGTTTGCGTCCGAGCCGCTGGGCGATCACCCCGAGCGAGAACATCTGCGACAGCGGGCCGTGGATCTCGAAAGGCGAGCGGGTGCTCTCCTCGCCGCGGCAAGCCAGCAGGAAGTTGGCGAAGTGGTTCGACTGGCCGGACGGCACCCCGGGCAGGCTCGACGCCATTTCGCGCGCTTTCGCGGCCGGGATTATCGACAGCGGACTGCCGTGCGTCGCCCCCTTGAAGGTCAGCTCTTTCGAGTAGATTATCTTCCCGGGGTTGAGTTTGTCGGGCACTTCGGAGTTCTGCGGCGAGAAGGGTATGCTCGGGTCGCGCTCGCTCGCACCGTATCCTTCGGGCAGCGGCGGCAGGTTGTCGGCGCCGTCCCACCAGCGCACTTCGACGGGGGGCATGGCCCCGCGCGCCGGGAAGTGGAACCTGATGGTGGAGGCCAGCGGGAAGAAGAAGTCGTTCCGTCCGTCGAGACGTTCGGGGTCGACCTCGTCGGGCAGGCCCAGCATCAGGAATTCGTGCACCGAGTCGAGAATGTGCGCGCCCCAGTCGCCCAACGCTCCCATGCCGAAGTCGTACCACGAGCGCCACTCGCCCGGATGGTACAGCTCGTGGTAGTCGTGCCACATCGACGTGCCGAGCCACGTGTCCCAATCCAATCCGCGTGGCATCGGCTGCGGGTCGAGGTACTTGCGCATGTTCTGGTCGTAGGAGTGCCAGCGGCGCACCGAGTTCATGTGGGCATCCACGCGGTAGACATCCTTGATGATGCCCGCGTCCATCCACGCCTTGAACTGGAAGTAGTTGGCCCCCGAGTGTCCCTGGTTGCCCACCTGCGTGGCGAGCCGGGGGTTGCGGCGGGCCATATCCATCATCAGGCGCGCCTCGTTGAAGGTGCGGGCCATCGGTTTCTCGACGTAGACGTGTTTGCCCGTCGACATGGCGAGCATCGCGGCCGGGAAGTGCGAATGGTCGGGGATAGCGATCGCCACGGCGTCGAACTCGCCGGTGATCCGGTCGAACATCTCGCGGAAGTCGCGGAAACGTTTCGCGTTCGGACACTCGGCGAGGGCCGGGGCGCAGAACCCGGCGTCGAGATCCACGTCGCACAGCGCCACGATGTCACACATGCCCGTTTTGATAAAGTCCCGAATGTTGTCCCATCCGCGGTTGCCGATGCCGATCACGGCGAGGCGCACGCGGTCGGTGGCTGCGGTTGCGGCGGCTCCGGGGCTTTGCCCGGCGGTGGCGGCCAGTGCGTCGAGCGGGGCGAGCCCGCCCATCATCAGCCCTGCCGCGGCAACGCCGCCCGTTTTGATAAATTCCCGTCTCGAAAGTCGGGTCGATTTGGTTTTCATGCGTAAAATAAATTAATTAATGTGTATCGTTTGGAAACCCTTTGCGGGGCCTGCAAGCAGTTTTGGTCGTTTGCTCACTTTAGGCAAGTCGCGCCGACCCCTCGGCGGGGGTCGTGTCACCTGACAATGTGCCCCTCGACCCCTCGGCGGAGGTTGTGTCACCTGACAATGTGCCGCCCGACCCCTCGGCGGGGGTTATGTCACCTGACAATGTGCTCCCCGACCCCTCGGCGGGGGTTGTGTCAACTGACAATGTGCCCTCCGACACCTCGGCGGGGGTTGTGTCAACTGACAATGTGCCCTCCGACACCTCGGCGGGGGTTATTTAGCCTCGCCGGGTCGGTCATTCGTCAGCCGGTCGCGCTTATCCTCTCCTCCACCCAGTTGGTCAACCCGACGAATTGGGCGACCGACAGTTTTTCGGCACGCTCGGAGAAGAACGGGTGTTCCGCACCCCCGAAATCGCCGAACACCGACCTCAGCGAGTTGCGGATCATCTTGCGCCGCTGGCCGAACGACGCCTTGACCACCCGAACGAACAGCGCCTCGTCGCACCCCAACTCCCTCGTCCCGTTGCGCACGAGCCTCACCACCGCGCTCTTTACCTTCGGCGGCGGAGTGAATACCCCTTCGCTCACCGTGAAAAGGTACTCGATGTCGTACCACGCCTGCAACAGCACGCTCAGTATGCCGTAGGTGCGGCTGCCCGGCGGCTCGGCCATGCGCTGCGCCACCTCGCGCTGCACCATCCCCACAACCTCGGGCACGAGGTCGCGGTTTTCCAGCACCTTGAAAAATATCTGGCTTGAAATGTTGTACGGGAAGTTTCCCACAACCCGCACGCCCCCGGGGAATCTCTCCCGCAGGTCCATCTTCAAAAAATCGCCCTCCGTCAGCCGCGCCTCCGCCCACTCCGGCCACCGCTCCCTCATGTACGCCACGCTCTCGCGGTCGACCTCCACGCCCCACAGCCCGATGTCGTCCCTCTCCAGCAGGAACCGGGTCAGAACACCCGTCCCGCCGCCGATCTCCAAAACATCCGCGGGCAGCGACTCTCCTCCTCCCGTCACGGCCCCGGCGATCTTTCGAGCGATGTTCAGATCGTTCAAAAAGTGCTGCCCCAGCGATTTCTTTGCTCTAATTGCCCTGTTCACAGATAAACTTGATTCTCACCAGGCGAATCTCCTCCTCGGTGAAGTCGCCGCCGAGTTCCCTCACCGCTTCGGCTATCGAGTCGCTCTGGGCGTCATCCTTGAAATAGAGGTATATCTCGTCGGCCTTGTCCTCGTCCATCACCTCATCGATGTAGTAGCTGATGTTGAGCCTCGTGCCGGAGTTTACAATGGTTTCGATCTCGGTGAGGAGTTCGTCGAAATCGAGGTCTTTGGCGTGGGCGATGTCGGCGAAATCCATCTGCCGGTCTATGCCCTGAATGATGTAGACCTTGTTGGCGCTCCTGTTGGCAACCCCCTTCACCACCATGTCCTGCGGGCGGACGATCTCCTTCTCCTCGACGTAGCGGGCGATCATCTCCACGAACGGCTGGCCGAACTTCTTCGCCTTGCCGCCCCCCACGCCGCTGATGTTCTGCATCTCCTCGATGGTGACCGGATAGTGAACCGACATATCTTCGAGCGACGGATCCTGGAACACCACGAACGGCGGCAGGCCGTGCTGCTTGGCCACCTTCTTGCGCATATCCTTGAGCATCGAGAACAGCTCCTCGTCGGCGACGCCCCCGCCTCCCTTGCCCGTCACGGACGGGCCGTCCTCGTCGTCTTCGGCGGCGTTGTAGTCGTGGTCGACGGTTACGGTCACGGGGAAAGGTTTCTCCATGAAAGCCTCGCCCTTTTTGTTGACCGCCAGCAGACCGTAGTTCTCGATGTTCTTGTCGATCAGCCCGAGGATCAACCCCTGACGTATCACCGCGCCCCAGTACCGTTCGCTCTTGTCGCTGCCGAGGCCGAACTGTTCTATCTTGTGGTGGCGGTAGCTTTTGACGAGAGTGGTGGCTTTTCCGGCGAGTACGCTTTCGAGGTAGTCGGCCTTGAACTTGTCGCCGATGGCCTGAAGCGTTTCGAGCACGAGGCCCATGTCGTCGGTCGCGTCTATCTTCGGCCGCGGATTGAGGCAGTTGTCGCACGCGCCGCAGTCGTCGAGCGGATAAACCTCGCCGAAGTAATGCAGCAGCGTCTTGCGGCGGCACACGCTCGATTCGGCGTATGAGACCGTCTCCAACAGCAGCAACTTCCCGATCTCCTGTTCGGCGATCGGCTTGCCCTGCATGAACTTCTCCAACTTCTGGATGTCCTTGTAGCTGTAAAAAGTTATGCACTGCCCCTCGCCGCCGTCCCTTCCGGCGCGGCCCGTCTCCTGGTAGTAACCTTCGAGGCTCTTGGGAATGTCGTAATGGATCACGTAGCGCACATCTGGCTTGTCGATCCCCATGCCGAAGGCTATCGTGGCGACTATCACGTCGACGTTCTCGTGCAGGAAGTCATCCTGATTTCGGACACGGGTCGCGGCATCCAATCCGGCGTGGTAGGCGTGGGCCTTGATGCCGTTGGCCTGCAACAGTTCGGCCAACTCCTCGACCTTCTTCCGGCTCAGGCAATATATTATACCGCTCTTGCCCTCGTGGCCCTTTATGTAACGTATAATCTCGCGGCTCTCGTCGATCTTCGGGCGGATCTCGTAATAGAGGTTCGGCCGGTTGAACGACGAGCGGAACACCGCGGCGTCGGTCATCGCGAGGTTCTTCTGTATATCCATCTGCACCTTGGGGGTCGCTGTTGCCGTCAGGGCGATTATCGGCGCAGAGCCGATGTCGTTGATGATGGGCCGGATGCGGCGGTACTCGGGGCGGAAGTCGTGGCCCCACTCCGAGATGCAGTGCGCCTCGTCGATGGCGAAGAACGAAATATTTATTTTGCGCAGGAACGACACATTGTCCTCCTTGGTGAGCGATTCGGGCGCGAAGTAGAGCAGCTTGGTCTTCCCCGCCAGCACATCCTCCCGCACATGTGTTATCGCCCCCTTGTTGAGCGACGAGTTGAGGAAATGTGCCACACCGTCGATCTCGCTGAAGGCGCGCATCGAGTCGACCTGGTTCTTCATCAGTGCTATGAGCGGCGAGATGATTATCGCCACTCCTGACATCATAAGCGCCGGAAGCTGATAGCACAGCGATTTGCCCCCGCCCGTAGGCATGAGCACGAAAGTGTCGCGGCCCGCAAGCACGTTGCGGATCACATCGAGCTGGTTTCCCTTGAACGAAGTGAAGCCGAAATACTCTTTCAGCTTGTCGTAAATCAGTGTATCCCCTTGTGTATTCACTCTTTGCCCCACAGTTTAGAGACCACGGGCGAGCCGTGGTTCCGGTTTTTGACGAATAAAGATAGGTATTTTTTACGATTTTCGTATCTTTACCCAAAATTTTTGCAGGAAAATGCGATTATTCACGTCCGATCTGGTCAAACAATACAAGACGCGCACCGTGGTCGACCACGTTTCGATCGAGGTGAAGCAGGGCGAGATCGTGGGGCTGCTCGGGCCCAACGGCGCCGGGAAAACCACTACGTTCTACATGATAGTGGGGCTGATAAAACCCAACGAGGGGCAGATATTCCTTGAGAACGACGAGGGCGCCTCCACCGATATCACACGGCTGCCCGTCTACCGGCGTGCACAGATGGGGGTGGGATATCTGGCGCAGGAGGCGTCGGTGTTCCGCCACCTGAGCGTCGAGGACAACATCCGCGCCGTGCTTGAGATGACCGATTTCACAAAACAGTACCAGCGCGACAGGTTAGAGGCGCTCATCGCCGAGTTCGGCCTCGGCAAGGTGCGAAAAAGCAAAGGCATCCAGCTCTCGGGAGGCGAACGCCGCCGCTGCGAGATCGCGCGCGCCGTGGCGATCAACCCGGCGTTCATCCTGCTCGACGAACCGTTTGCCGGGGTCGACCCGATAGCCGTCGAAGACATACAGAGCATCGTGCGGTCTTTGAAAGAGCGAGGCATCGGCGTCGTGATCACCGACCACAACGTGCACGAGACACTCTCCATCACAGACCGCACATACCTGCTGTTCGAGGGCAAGATACTCAAAGCCGGTACCGCCGAGGAACTCGCCGACGACGAACGGGTGCGCGAGGTGTACCTCGGCAAAGACTTTACGCTTCGTTAACCGCCGACGGATTCGGCTACGCAAAATATTATGGACAGAACAATCATACCCGGAGCCGTGGAGGGCGAAGTAGACCCTCCGAGTTCCAAGAGTTACGCCCAGCGGGCTATCGCCGCCGCGCTGCTGGCCGACGGCACATCGGTGCTGAGCGGCATCGAAATGTGCGACGACACCGCCGCCGCACTCAGGGTCGTGCAGGCGCTCGGCGCAAAGGTCGAAAACCCCGGGCCCGGAACCTGCGCAATCACCGGCGGCGGGCCCGATCCGAAATCGTATACGCTCGACATCGGCGAATCGGGCCTCTCCACAAGACTCTTCACCCCCATCGCCGCACTCAGCCACGCCCCCATAACCATCGCCGGCCACGGAACGATCCTCACCCGCCCGATGGAGATGATGCTCGACCCGCTGAGGGAACTCGGCGTCGAGGTGGCCGACAACAAAGGCCGGCTCCCGATAACAGTCCGCGGCCCGATGCGAGGCGGCGAGGTGGAGATCGACGGCAGCGTGTCGTCGCAGTTCCTCACCGGACTGCTCGTCGCCCTGCCGCTCGCCACGAGCGACACCACGGTGAGGGTGCGGAACCTGCGCAGCATTCCGTACATCGACATGACGATCGACATGATGGACCGTTTCGGCGTCGATGTCGACCACCGCGACTACGAGGAGTTCTACATCCCCGGCTCGCAAACCTACACGCCCGCCGCGCTCACCATCGAGGGCGACTGGAGCGCCGCGTCGTGCCTGCTGGTTGCCGGTGCGACTGCGAGCCGCGCCGGAGTGACGGTTCGCAATCTCAACCCGGTGTCGTTGCAGGCCGACGTCGCGATAGTCGAGGCGCTGTCCCGCGCCGGTGCCCGAATCGAACAGACGGGGAATACGATCACCGTGTCGCACCGCGAGCTGAGGGCTTTCACGTTCGACGCCACCGACTGCCCCGACCTCTTTCCCGCCCTGGCCGCGCTTGCCGCCTCGTGCGAGGGAACGTCGACGATAATCGGCACAAGTCGCCTCACCCACAAGGAGAGCAACCGCGCCGAGGCGATCCGCTCGGAGTACGGGAAGACAGGCATCGAAGTCGACCTCTCCGAACCCGACACCATGTGCATCACCGGCGGCCCGATCGGCGGAGGCGTGAAGGTGGACAGCCACGGCGACCACCGGATGGCGATGTCGCTCGCCGTGACGGGTCTCAACGCCTCGCGTCCCGTCACCATCCTCGGAGCCGGGTGTGTCTCGAAATCGTACTCCGACTTCTGGACAGACTTCGACCGATTACGAATCGTGAATCGTGCGAATTAAGAGTTCAAAACCGCGCGCGGAGAGTGTTTTGGGACTTTCAGCGGTTGCTGAAACCTTCAAAACAACCATTTTGGGACTTTCAGCGGTCGCTGAAACCTTCAAAACAACCGTTTCGGGGCTTTCAGCGGTTGCTGAAACCTTCAAAACAACCATTTTGAGACTTTCAGCGGTTGCTGAAACTTTCCCGCCGGCGGTTTTCAACCCTCAATTCGCGTAAATATACGAGATGAATAGTTTTGGACAGAATTTCAGGATCACGATCTTCGGTGAATCGCACGGCGAGGCGCTCGGGGTGGTTATGGACGGCGTAACACCCGGAATCCAGCTCGGAGCGGACGACTTCGCCGCCGACCTCGCACGACGTCGGGGTGGCACCGCCCCCGGAACAACACCCCGGAAAGAGGCCGACACACCCGGGATCGTCTCGGGCCTGCTCGACGGGCACACCACCGGTGCGCCGCTGACCGTGATGTTCCGCAACGCCAACACCCGCTCCGCCGACTACGCAAACCTCGCCGACCACCCGCGGCCCTCGCACGCCGACCTCGTTGCCGCCCGAAAGTTCCGGGGGTTCAACGACCCGCGGGGAGGAGGGCACTTCTCCGGCCGCGTGACGCTCGGACTCGTCGCCGCGGGGGTCGTTGCGAAAAAAATGCTGTCCCCGGTCGCCGCCAACGGGGAGTCCGCCCGAAATGGCGTGGTTTTTTCGAGCGAGACAGTTGAAATCGCGGGGTGTGACGACAAAAACCGCTTCGACGAGGTGATCGCCGAAGCCATGCGCGACGGTGATTCCGTGGGAGGGATCATAGAATGCCGCGCAACAGGAGTTCCCGTCGGCCTCGGCGAACCGTTCTTCGACTCCGTGGAAAGCGTCGCCGCCCACCTGCTGTTCTCGATACCCGCCGTCAAGGGGGTTGAGTTCGGCGCGGGATTCGGGAGTGCGCGGCTGCGTGGCTCGCAGAACAACGATCCAATCGTCGATGCCCAGGGCAAAACCGCTTCAAACAACGACGGGGGGATCAACGGCGGAATAACCAACGGCAACGACATCGTTCTTCGAGTCGCCATTAAACCCACTGCCAGCATCGCCCGCGAACAGCAAACATTCAACTTCGCCACGGGCGAAATCGCCCCTCTGAAAATCCAGGGTCGCCACGACGCCTGCATTGCCCTCCGGGCGGCTGTTGTCGTCGAGGCCGCTCTCGCCATCGCCCTTGCCGATCTATACAGGTAGATTCTCGCATTGCTCGGAACAACAGAGCGACGGCTTTTGCCGTCGCTCTGTTGTTGTCTTCCTTGAAATGTGGCGAAGATATAGTTACCAGTTGAGTATCTTCCGGAAGTCGAAATCTTCGGGGTTGGGGACGTAGGCTTTGGCCGCGGCGTAATCCTCGGGGGTGAT
>JAITWC010000021.1 GCA_031285485.1 Alistipes sp. | reverse complement strand
GTCGGATACCGCTTCCGAGGACGAAAAGGTACTTTCCGACACGTCGGAAACCACTCCCGAGGGCAAAAAGATGCTTTCCGACAAGTCGGATACCGCTTATGAGGGCAAAAAGGTACTTTCCGACGAGTCGGAAACAATCCCCGAACACATCGACCGCATCCTAAAGGTCAATTCAAGGTAAAAGAATTATTGCTAATTTTGCAACCGTATGGGGATTATTACATACTTCGCCGCCGTGCTGCTGGGATGGGCCGAACTGCCTGTCATGCCCGCCGCCGAGGAGGTGCGTTACGTCACCCACTGGGTGTCGGCCGACGGTAAGGCTGCCGCTGCGCCCGATGACCCCGGGCGGGTGCGCAACTATACCGTTGCGTGGGACGTGGCGCGGATGCAGCCGCTGTGGGTGGCATATCCGATGCACCCGTGGTACGACGGTGACGCCGGACGGAGCAATTCGTGGAGGCCCGATCCCGCTGTCGACCGCGAACAGCAGCCCGACCTGAGGCGTTCGTACCAGCCGGTGGGCGACCACGGACGTTACTCGCGCGGACACATGCTCGCCTCTGACAGCCGACAGCGATCGATGGCAATGAACCGGCAGACGTTCCACTTCACAAACTCCGCGCCACAGACACAGAACGCCTTCAACGCCGGGATTTGGCTGAAACTCGAAAACCTTGAGAAAGAGTGGGGGCTCCGTGGCGGCGCCGGGATTACCGACACGCTCTGGGTTGTGACAGGCAGCACTTTTCAGAGTGGGTATAGGCTCGTCACGACCGATGACGCCGGGAATACCATTCCCGTGCCGACTCACTTCTACAAGGCGATGCTGACCACCCGGGGCAAGGGAGTGGGAAAACCCGTGAGCGAGTGCTCGGCCGACGAGCTTAGATGCGTGGTGTTCTACCTCCAACACCTCGGCCATCCGACCGGAGCGCGGCCAGGGCCGCAACACATGATGTCGGTGGACGATCTGGAGAGGGTCACCGGGATAGATTTCTTCCCTATGATCGCCCCTGAGGCGGAGTGTGTGGAAAGCCGTTATGATCCTGCCGAATGGGGAATGCAATGATCTCGATAGTAATAGCAACCTGGAACCGCGGCGAGAAGTTGGAGCTAACGCTCGCCTCCCTCGCCTCACAAACCCTACCGCCCGAAGAGTGGGAGGTGGTGGTGGTGAACAACAACTCCACCGATGACACCGCCGCGGTGTTCGCCCGTTTCGCCGCCTCGCCCGAGGGTTGCGGGCTCGACGTGCGCATGGTCGACGAACCGCGTCAGGGCCTTTCGTGGGCGCGCAACAGGGGCTTGGACGAGGCGCGCAGTGAGATCGTGGTGATGATCGACGACGACGAGGTGGCCGGGCCGGATTTTCTTGCAGCTTGGCGCGACTTCTTTGCCTCCAACCCGCGAGCCGTGGCGGCAGGCGGGCCAATGAGGGCGTGCTATGAGGAGGGGCGGCCTCGATGGATGTCGCACTACACCGAAGCGCTGGCCGCAAGCACCATCGATCTCGGGCGGCGAGTGAGGCCCTTTCCGCGCGGACGCTATCCCATAGGCGGCAATATGGCTTTCCGGCGCGAGGTGTTCGACAGAGTGGGGATGTTCGACACCTTGCTCGGCCGCACCGGTGCAGCACTTCTGGGTGGAGAGGAGAAAGAACTGTTCGGTCGCATCGCGGCCACGGGCAGTGATGGCGGCGTAATCTGGTGGGTACCCGACGCGGCGGTCGATCATCTCATCCCATCGTCGAGACTTACCGGCGAACATTTCCGGAAGCTGAGCCGCATGGTGGGCCGCACGGCGCGCCTGTTTGCCCCGACCCCGGCGTTGTATGCGCGCGCGCTGGCCGCCGAGGCTGTGAAGTGGTGCGCTACGCTAGTTTTGGCGGCATGGTTCGTACTAACCCTGCGCCCGGCCAAAGCCCGATACCTTGTTATAATGCGCCGTGAGATCACCCGCGGGCTAATATCCCTTTCGTAGAAACAGCCACGCCAGGAGGTTGTACGCGCCGTTGATGGCGGGGCGACATGCGCGCGGAAGACGATCTAAAAGCCACAGCCGCCACCAAAGTCGACGGCTCCGGCGGTTGTATGCAAAGTCACGCTCGGCTCGGCGCCCTTCTTCGGTGCCGCCCCTCACGCTTGCCGGGATGGCTTTGCCCAATCCTATGCGGGCGATGTATTCGTTTAGGGCGGGATTATTGCTCGCGGGGCCGTAGAAATCGAGAAAAGAATATGCCGTGGTTTCGGGAGTGTAAATCGCCGCCGAACGGTTCGACGCCGTGGCGTGGATCACAGCCAGCCGCTCGGGGGTGAAGACAACCGGCCGGGCCAGCGCTACTTTCGTCCACATGTACTGGTCTTCGCCGATCGCCATACCCTCGGGGAATCCGCCCACCTCGGCCACCACATCGCGCGACAGCACCGATGACGAGGCCGTGGCGACGAACCTGCCCATAGATGCGGCGAAAAAATCGTCGACAACACCCCTCGCCGACGGTGTGCGGCCGGGAGTGAGGCGCTGTCCGCGGGCAATGTCGAACCCCGTGCACCAGAGTCCCGCCGTAGGGTATCGATCGACGAGCGCGGCGACACTTTCCAGAAACTCCGGTCGCCAATCGTCGTCGGCGTCCAGGAGCGCGAAGGCCTCGCCCGTCGCCTCACCCATACCTCTGTTGCGCGCGGACGATACTCCGGCGTTGGGCTGGCGGATCAGTTTCACAAGCGGCGACCCCATTTTTTCGACCACCGCCGCGCCGCCATCAGTCGAGCCGTCGTCGACCACGATGATCTCGGCCGGAGGCAGCGTCTGCGCCAGCACCGACCGGAGCGCCCGCCCGATCTCCGCTTCCTTGTTGTAAAGGGGTATGATGACCGAGAACTTCACGACTCGAAAGAACTTTTTTCGGGAAGGATATCGTCGAGCGCAGCCTGTAAACGCGCGCGAACACTATCGAAATCGCGCACGAGGGGGCTGTCGCCCAGGCAGATCATGGCGTAGCGCCGCGCACGGATGCAGTTCTCGATCGTCGCGATCCGTTCTTCCGAAAGTTCATCGAGCCGCGAGTCGGCGAAACCCACCGGCGAGAAACGCCCTGTTGCAAGTTGTTCGTAGCGCATCAGCCAGTGGTTAACTCCGAAAGGAGAACGAAAGCGGGCGCGGCACGTGGCGTCGAGCATCTCCCTCTCTTCGAGCCACATCGTCTCGAAAGTCTCGCGCAGATATGGCTGCGGCATGTGGGTGTCGGCAAGTCCGGCCCATCCGCTCCACACCGACAGGTCGAGGGTCTTGAGCAGGCCCGCCAAACCGTAGCGCGGCGAGAACCATTTGCCCGGGTTGCGGCGCATTACTTCGGTGCGGGAGTGTCGCCGGGCAGTGATCTCCGTCATGTTGAGTACCGTATGGCTAATGGTCGACGGAGCTATGAGCGACAGCCGCGCCATGTCGCAGGGCAGGCCGCGGCGGAAGAAACGCTCCTGCGGCACGGGACGCAGCAGGAACATGTCGTCGTTGAAAAGTATGAACCGATCGGCGAGGCCCTCGATGCGGTGAACGTTTAGTTCTATGGGGCGCGAGGCGAAGGTGGGCAGATACTCGGGGGGGATGAACTCTTCGTGGCGCACGACGCGGAGGCGCGGGTCGGACACATCGAGCCACGCCGGAAGATGCCCCCAAGTCACTAAATGGATGCGGCGCACCCACGGGGCGAACCGTTCCACGCCACGGAACAGGAATTGCAGCGTGCCCCAGTCGCGGTATCTGATCTCGGAGGCGTTCTGGTCGCCGCCGGTCGCAACAACGGGGACGCCGGGGCCTCGGCCCGGGCCGAGGGGGTCGCTCCGCCGCGCCGCGTCGAAAGCGGCGCGCCAGGCGGGGTCGCCGCCGTCCACCCAGGGGATCACTATGTCTATGCCGTTCATTGGACAAGTAAATTGCATCCTCTGATGTCGCTGCGGGCGACGCGCCCGTGGAGCGTGAACGAGCCGTCGGCCGCCACCCGTCCCACGTCCTGCGTCTGGACGAAAGCGCACGAATGCAGGTTCGCGAGGTCGGCGATGTTCAACCCGCCGCGCGAGCCGCCGTCCCCCGCGTAGCGCACGTCGAACGGGTCGGCGAGGCTGCGAACCGCCACTCGCATCCACGGCGGCGTGCGGAAAACTCCCCCGCCCGCGGAGTACGCCTGCGACATGAGCTCGGCCATGCCGTATTCCGAGTGGATGTCGGTCACGCCGAACGCCTCGCCGAGGATGGCGTGCATCCGCTCCACGGGCATCTCCCCGCGCCGTCCCTTCATTCCGCCCGTCTCCATCACGGTCGTGCCGGCGGGCAGTTTTTCGCCCCGCGCGGCAATCTCCTCCGCGAGGTCGAGCAGCGCGTAGCTCACACCCAAAAGTATCTTCGGCCCCCAGTCGGCCGCCATTTCGGCGAGCAGCCGGGCGTGGTCGCGCAGGTAGAAACCCCCGCCGCGACCGCGGCGGATCAACCCGTCGGCCATGCGCACGAGCGACGAGCCCTCCCTTTCGAGATACGACGGCAGAAGGGCGTAGAGGCTCACGCCGCCCGCCGGGCCGTAGAACAGTTCGAAACCGCGGGTGCAGGTGCGGTCGTAGTCGTCGAGGCGCGAAATATAGTGGCGCGAGGGGCCCTCGCCGCCCGTGGCGCTGCTGGTGAAGAGCGCCTCGGGCTCGCCGCAGTCGGCACAGTAGACGCGGTGGGTCTTGAACAGCTCGATCGGCAGGAACGGGATCCGCTCCACGCCCGCGACCCCGGAAGCCTCCGTCCCGATCAGGCGGAGGTACTCGCGGTAGGGGGCGCACTCCGCCGCCTGACGGCGGAAGACCTCCATGGCCGCGCGGTCGAAATCCTCCGGCGAGGAGATGCCGAGTATGTCGTCAATCGTCATTCAGAAAACGTTCGCAGTCGAGGGCGGCGCGGCAGCCGGAGCCGGCGGCGGTGACCGCCTGTTGATAGATCGGATCGGCCACGTCGCCCGCGGCGAAGACCCCCGCCACGCTCGTGGCCGTGGCACCGGGGCCGAAGAGGGCGTCGCCGCCGGAACAGTCGCCGCCCGCCACGCCTCCGCGCGTCACGATGTAGCCGGCGGCGTCGAGCAGCAGTTGGTCGCCAAAGACCGCCGTGCGCGGGGTGTGGCCGATGCCCAGGAAGAACCCCTCGATGGCGAGCGTGCGCCCGGCCCCGTCGGAGGAGCGAAGGCGCACACCCGTCACGCCGCCCTCGCCGCCGAGGATCTCGTCGGTCGTGTGGCCGTAAAGGATCTCGATGTTGGGGGTTTGCTCCACCCGCCGCCGCATGTGGGCCGACGCGCGAAGGAAAGGCTTGCGAACCACGAGCCAAACGTGGCGGCAGATGGTGGAGAGGTGCAGCGCCTCCTCGCACGCCGAGTCGCCGCCGCCGACCACCGCCACGTCCCTGCCGCGGTAGAAAAACCCGTCGCAAACGGCGCACGCGCTCACCCCCATCCCGGCGAACCGCCGCTCCGAGGGCAGCCCCAGGTAGCGCGCCGTGGCGCCGGTGGCTACGATCATCGAGTCGGCCTCGATCTCGTGGGCCCCGCCGTCGATCGACGCGCGGAACGGCCGCGAGCCGAGAGCAACCTCCGTCACCTCGCCCGAACGCACCGCCGCGCCGAAACGCTCGGCCTGACGCCTCAGGTCTTCCATCATCCGCGGGCCGGCGACACCCTCGGGATAGCCGGGGAAGTTCTCGACCACGCTCGTCTCGGTGAGCTGGCCGCCCGGCGTCGGGCCGGCGTAGAGCACCGGCGAAAGGCCCGCGCGGGAGG
>JAITWC010000188.1 GCA_031285485.1 Alistipes sp. | reverse complement strand
TACTAACTTTGTGCCAAATGAACCTATACCTAATTATTTTCCGTATCTTATGAATAAATTAATCGTCATGATAGCCTCCATCGTCACCGGTACCACCACGCACGGCGCAGCCCCAAGCCGCGCCGTGTTCGACCACTTCGAGTACACCGGCAACGACGCCCGTTTCGCCACACCTTTCGATCCCTCCCGACAATTCATCAATCCGATTATGGCAGGTTTCTGGCCCGACCCGAGCGTCTGCCGCAAGGGCGACGACTTTTATCTGGTCAACTCGTCGTTCGGCTACTTCCCCGGGGTGCCCATCTTTCACAGCCGCGACCTGGTGAACTGGACTCCGCTTGGCCACGTGTTGAACCGCCCCTCGCAGCTCGATTTGGCCGGTCTGCGCCACTCGCGGGGGATCTATGCCCCGGCCATCGAGTACAATCCGCACAACGACACCTTCTATATGATAACCACCAGCACCGACGGCGTGTGGAACTTTTTGGTGAAGACCAAAGACCCCCACTCGGGCGTTTGGAGTGACCCGGTACTGCTGCCCGAGGTGTTCGACATCGACCCGTCGATGTTCTTCGACGATGACGGCCGCGCGTGGATCGTTCACCGCACCGACCCGCCGCTGCTGCGTTTCCCCAACCATAAGCAGATAGTGCTGCGCGAGTACGACACCGAACGCGACTGCACCGTCGGGCCGCAAATGATATTGATCGAGGAGAGTCTCTTCTGGCTGCCGCGTCCGCAATACATTGAGGGACCGCACATATATAAAATAAACGGCCGCTATCACCTGATAGCCGCCGAGGGTGGCACTTGGGAACAGCACTCCGAAGTGGCACTGACATCGGACAAGATCACCGGTCCCTATGTGTCGAACCCCATAAACCCGATCCTCACCCAGAGGGACTTTCCCGAGGCGCGCCCCGATAAAGTCTCCACCACTGGCCACCTCGACTTTATACAGGACGCCCGCGGCGAGTGGTGGGGAGTGTTCCTCGCATGTCGGCCCTACGAGGGCAACTTCTACAACACTGGGCGTGAGACGTTCATGTTGCCCATCGAGTGGAAAGACGGCTACCCGGTGGTTCTGGAGAAGGGCCGACCTGTGCCGACTGTGGTTGACAAAAGCGACCTGCGCCCCGGCACGGGATATCCATATCTGACGGGCAATTTTACGTGGAGGGACGAGTTCGACGGCTCTCGGCTCGACTACGAATGGATGTTCATCCGCACGCCCCGCGGCGAGTGGTGGCGGCAGAGCGGTGGCAAGATGGAGATCGACGCCATACCCCGTTCGATTTACACCCTCGACAACCCCGCCTATATCGGACGCCGCCAGCAGCATCAGGTGTTCGAAGCCACAACGGGCCTTGAGTTCAACCCCGCTAACAGTGCCGAACTTGCCGGTATGGCTTACTTCCAGAACGAGCGCTACTGTTTCGTGTTCGGCAAGACAGTAGTCGGCGGCAAACCTGCCGTGGTGCTCGACCGCACCGAGAACGGAGTGACGAAACGCATAGCCGTGATGGCGCTACCCGACGGAGAAGCCGACTTGCCTATGAGGATGCGCATCTCGGTCGACCGAGGCACCGGGTCGTTCAGTTTCGCTTGCCCCCACCATCCGGAGGGGACGTGGCACACTGTGGCCGAAGGGATCGACGTGAATAACCTGAGCACCCACACCGCCGGGGGATTCGTGGGGGCGACCGTGGGCATGTACGCCACCTGCACCTCCATCCCACCACTGCCCGAGATCATGGAGAGATAATCCCCACCCGATGAACAACAAACACACCGACACTAAACATTTAAAACCAATATGACTATGAAGAAATTTCTCTCCTCTCCGGCGGCAGCGATAGTCGTGTCGCTTGCAATTCTATCCTCGGCGTGGCTCCCGTCGTGCTCCTCATCCGGCGGCCGTGACCCCGGTGAGTTGAAGGTCAACTCGCTCGGCTACTTCGAACGCCACGGCCTGAACGTACTCGTGTTCAGCAACCCCTACACGGGTGGTTTCAACGACGAAAAGAACTCGGGCATCGAGGTGATCCACCACGGCGTGAGGACGCTCACGGGCGGCGCCGTGAGGCTGTCGAACACCCCCGAACAGTGGGATCTCGTTCCGCAGATGACCAACCGGGTGGTAGACTCGGTTAACAACACCATAGAGGTGACGCTGGCCTATCCCGACTACGATTTCGAGTCGCGAGTGGTGGTTACGGGCAAAGGCCCAGCGGTGGAGGTCGCCGTCCACCTCGACAAACCGGTTCCGGCGGCTCTCGCGGGTGAAGCCGGGTTCAACCTCGAATTCCTGCCGTCGCAGTACTGGGGCAAAACCTACATGATGGACGGACGCAACGGGCTGATCCCACGCTACGCGGCAAGCACCACCATCACCCGCCTCGAAAACGAACAGGTGAGGCAGTATAAAGGCTACCACACCCACGACAACCGCGGCACGGGACGTTTCGTCGAAGCGCAGCCGCTCGACTCCGGCCGTGCGATCGTGATGGCTTCCGACGATCCCGAACGGTTAATCAAAGTAACCTCGGCCGACGCCGATCTCGCACTGTACGACGGCCGTATGCTGGCCCAGAACGGTTGGTTCGTCCTCCGCAGCGTGCTGCCCGCGGGCAAAACCGGCAAGGTGCTCACATGGACCGTCGAAGGCAACGTAATCGACAACTGGCTACGCGAACCCAACATAGGCTTCTCGCAGGTGGGTTACTTGCCCCGCCAGAGCAAGATCTCGGTCATAGAACTCGACAAACTCGACAAACCTCTCTCAAAGGCGTCGATCTGGAAAGTGGGCGAAGCGGGCAAATCTTCGGAAGTGTTCAGCGGCCCGATCACCTCGTGGGGCGACTACTACAAATACCACTACGTGAAGTTCGACTTCTCGGCTGTGACCGAGCCCGGCGTGTATTTTATCAAATATGGCAACCTGGCCACCAACCACTTCATCATCGGCGACGATGTGTATGAAAAGATCACCGACGCCACGAGCGACATCTGGATCCCGATCCACATGAACCACATGTTCGTCAACGAAGCCTACCGCGTGTGGCACGGCGAACCCTTCAAGGAGGGCTACCTTCAGGCTCCGGCACCCACTGACCACTTCGACGGACACCGCCAGGGTCCGACTACCGACACCCCCTTCCGCGACCTGCAACACATTCCCGGCCTTAACGTTGGCGGATTCTTCGACGCGGGCGACTTCGACATCGAGACCGGTGCGAACATCGGCGTGGTGCAGAACTTCGTCCAGACGTGGGAGTACTTTAAGCCGCAGCGCGACCAGACATTCGTGAGCCACGAGCAGCGCTATGTCGACCTGCACCGTCCCGACGGCGTGCCCGACATTCTGCAATTCATCGAACATGGCACTATGAACCTCGTCGCCCAAGCCGAGATACTCGGTCACATGGCCTCGACGCTCTCCAACTCGGTACTCGACAACTACCACCACCTTGGCGACGCCGCCTCCATCACCGACGGACTGATCTACGACCCCAAGCTGGGGCCGTTCGAGATCGGACGCGACGGTAAGACCAGTGGCCGTCCCGACGACATGTGGGCCTTCACGAGCCGCAATCCCGGACTCGACCTGCGCGCAGCAACGATGTTCGCGGCGGCGAGCCGTGCCCTGCGCGGCTACAACGACCGTTTGGCTAACCGTGCCCTCGCCCAGTCGAAAAAATTGCTCAAGGAGGCCACCGACCTGCTCGCCCGCCAGCCCCAGCAGGCCGGACGCGGCGGCCCCGGAGCAGACATGGGTACCAACCTGGAACTCTACGTCACCACCGGTGAACAGCAGTACGTCGACCGTTTCCTCGAACTGCTCTGGCCCGCGCTCGACCGTAACGTCAGCGGCACCATCCTGACCGCCATCCACGCCATTCCCCACATGGACGCCGCCTACAAGGAAAAACTGCGCCCCTACGTGGTGAAATACAAAGAATATATCGACGGACTTCAGCAAGACAACCCCTACGGTGTACCCATCGGTCTTGGCAACTGGGCGGGCAGCGGCGGCGTGGTGAGTTTCGGCACCACGGTGGCCTTCGTGAGCCGCGAATTTCCGGAGATAGTCGAGCGTGAGGAAGCGCTCAAGGCAATGAGCTGGCTCTTCGGCTGCCACCCCTACCACAACTATTCGTTCGTGGCGGCGGTAGGTGCGGTTCGCCCCAAGGCTGTGTTCTACGGCAACAACCGGGCCGACTTTTCGTTCATTCCGGGCAACGTGGCTCCGGGTCTGCTGTTCCGCCGACCCGATCACTTCGAGAACTACGACGACTGGCCCTTCCTGTGGGGACAGAACGAGGGAACCATCGGCGGCAACACCGCCTACCTGATCTTCGGCAGCGTATTCAAAGACGTGATGAGCAGATAACCAGCAACACTTAATATAATTACGGTCATGAAAAAGAACCGGTTAATAATTTGGAACATCGCGGCTATTGCCGCGATGTTCCTTGTCTTGTCCTGCGCCTCCGATCCGAGCGACGCGGGCAAGAACATCGCCATGATGGCAACGGGTACCATGTCGCAGGAAGGCAGTGACAGGGTACAGCAGATGGCCTCGCTGAGCGACGACGCGGCTAACACCGACACAGGCCCCGTGAGAAGGAGAGCCGACCAGACTCCGATCCCGTTGCAAAATTCCGTGATCGAGTACGAGTGGGCGGAACCCGTCCGCACGGGCGAGATAGAGCTTTTCTGGTGGAACTGGGAAGGATCTCTCGCCCTGCCCCGCGCCTACTCGGTTAGTTGGTGGAATGGCTCGGAGTTCGTTCCGGTGACAGGTGCGGCCGGTCTCGGTCTCGTCGTCGGGCAGTACAACACCACAACCTTCGATGAAGTGGAGACCACCCGCCTGAGGCTCGACGTGGAGGCGGCGCAGCAGATCCGCCAGAGCCTTTTGGAGTGGAGGGTGTTTCAGGCCCCCGACGCGCGCAACCTCACCCCGATCGTGTCGACCAACGGCGACCGGACGGTGATGCTCGGCGCAGAAACATGGCTGTCGGGGCGGATCACGTCGGTATCTCCGGTCAGCGAGATGGAGTGGATCAAAGTATCCGGGCCGGGCGATGTCACTTTCACCGGCGGCGACACGTCCGAGGCCACGGCGGTCTTCTCCGCACCGGGCGAGTACACTCTCGCCTTCACTGCCCGGAAAGGTGGCCGCACCGTCGACTCCGAGCTCGCGGTGACGGTGGCCCTGCCGCCTGCCGGGGAGCGTCTCGACGTGGTGTACACCAAGAACTACACGATCGACAACCCGCTGTGGAACGACCGGGCGAAGGCGCTGATAACACAGTGGATACCGTGGTGCATCTCCCAAATCGAGGATTCGAGCCTGTCGACCGGCGGCCTCGACAACTTCATCGAAGCGGCCAAAGCCCTTAAGGGCCAACCCCACGCCACCCACAAGGGTTTCGTGTTCTCCAACGCATGGGTTCACCAGACCATCGAGTCGATGTGCATCGCGCTGATGGTCGACCCGCGCGGCGACCGCGAGATGATCGCCGCCCAGAGCCACATGAAAAGCACCCTCGAAAGGTGGATCCCCATCGTCCTCGCCGCGCAGGAGTCCGACGGCTACCTGCACACCGCCTACACCCTGCGCGACACCGACCGCTGGCAACACCGCTGGCAGCCCTCGCAGCGGCCCGCCCACGAGGGCTACGTGGCCGGCTACTTCATCGAGTCGGCCATCAACCACTACACTATGACCGACGGCGCCGACCTGAGGCTCTACAACGCCGCCAAGCGGCTCGCCGACTGCTGGGTGGCCAACATAGGCCCCGAGGAGGGCAAGACCGTGTGGTGGGACGAACATCAGGAGATGGAGCAGGCGCTGGTGCGCTTCGGCCGGTTCGTCAACGACATGGAAGGGGGCGGCAACGGCGACCGCTACATTGCCCTGGCCAAATTCCTGCTCGACAGCCGCAGCGGAGGCAACGAATACTCGCAGTCGCACGTCGTGCCCACCCGCCAGTACGAGGCCGTGGGGCACGCCGTGAGGGCGGTGTACACCTACTCGGCCATGTCGGACATTGCCGCCGAGACGCGCGACCCCGACTATCAGGGCGCCGTGATGTCGATCTGGGACAACCTCGTCAACAAGAAGTACTACGTGACGGGCGGCGTGGGCAGCGGCGACACCTCGGAAGGGTTCGGGGTGAACTACGCGCTGCGCAACGACGCCTACTGCGAGTCGTGTTCGTCGTGCGGTCTGGTCTTCTTCCAGCACAAGTTGAACCTCGCCTACCACGACGCCTCCTACGTCGACCAGTACGAGGAGACGATGTACAACGCGCTGCTGGGTTCGATGAGCATGGACGGCCGCACGTTCTGGTACCAGAACCCGCTCACCGACGTGGTGGACAGATACGGGTGGCACAACTGCCCGTGCTGCGTGGGCAACATTCCGCGCACGCTGCTGATGATCCCCACGTGGACCTACGTCACCTCGCCCACCGGCATCTACGTCAACATGTTCATCGGCAGCACGATCAACGTGGAGCGGGCCGTGGGGACAGACGTCGAGATGGTGCAGAAGACCGACTATCCGTGGAGCGGCCGGGTGTCGATCACCGTCAATCCGAGCGAGGACAAAGAGTTCACCCTCTACGTTCGCGTGCCCGACCGCAAGACCAGCGAGCTGTACGACAGCACCCCCGCCGTGAGCGGCCTGCTCTCGCTGTCGGTCAACGGCCGGACGGTGGAACCGGTCGTCGACCGCGGTTACGCCGCCATCAAGCGGACGTGGCGCAAGGGCGACACCGTGGATTTCGAGTTGCCGATGGAGGTGCAGCGCGTCACGGCCGACGAGCGCATAGAGGCCGACCGCGGCAAGGTGGCCCTGCGCTACGGCCCGATGATCTACAACTTCGAGGAGGTGGACA
Organism: Alistipes sp.; assembly: GCA_031285485.1. Taxonomy (GTDB): domain Bacteria; phylum Bacteroidota; class Bacteroidia; order Bacteroidales; family Rikenellaceae; genus UBA940. Next base: position 567 of record JAITWC010000188.1, on the reverse strand, counting down.
ACGGCTCCGCGATCAACGAAGGCTCGCTGGGTGGCGGGGCTCTGCGTGCCGAGTGGGATCCGTCGATGATGGGCGGCATGATGGTGATCCGCGGCAGCTGGGCCGACGGGAAACCGATGACGGCCATCCCCAACTACGCGCGCATGAACCGCAACCCGCCGCGCGACCCCGCCGTGCGCACTCCCCGATCCAACGTTTGGGTCGGTCGGTAACGATCGGTAACGGTGCGTCGAACGCTGCCGGGGTGGTCGTCGCATCCGCGATTTGCCTGTTGCCCAACCTCGGGCAACAGGCAAATCGACCGAAAACGTACTTTCCCAACTTTTGGAAACCGCAAAATCGGTCGAAAACATACTTGCCGGAACTCCGGCAACAGCAAAATCACCCGAAAACATGCTTGCCGGAACTTCGGTAACAATGAAATCGCCCGAAATCGCACTTGCCGGACTTCCGGCAACGACGAAATCACCCGAAAAGCCCATTGCCGGAACTTCGGCAAACGAGTACCAGAGGTGCGAGGCTCATCGAGGGAGGCCCGCGGGTCGCCGCGACAGCGGCGGGGCGGGA
>JAITWC010000141.1 GCA_031285485.1 Alistipes sp. | reverse complement strand
ATCTTTGCACTGTGGCAATCGGGGCAGAGAAGTTCTATATTTATTTGCACAGAACAAAAATAGCACTTTCAGCCCTGATTGCCACTTATTTATCAAAACATACTTTTTAACACACAACCTAAATTTCTTGTTCATAAAACCATATCAATAAAAGATCACTCAATCCTCGTACTTGTAGCCCACGCCCTTTATGGTGATGATGTGCCGCATGCCGATCTTTTTGCGCAGGTTGCGGATGTGGACGTCGATCGTGCGGTCGCCCACCACGATGTCGGAGCCCCACACCGAGTCGTAAATCTCCTCGCGGGAGAACAACCGCCCGGGGTGGGAGTGCAGCAGCGCCAACAGGTTGAACTCCTTGCGCGGCAGCACGATCTCCTCGCCGCCACGGGTGACTATGTGGCGCTCGGGGTCGACCATGATTGCGTCGTCCGACACCTCGTTGATATCTTTTCGTTTGAGCACGGCGCGGATGCGGCTCGCCAGCGCCTTGAGCTGTATCGGTTTGGCGATGTAGTCGTCGGCCCCGGCGTCAAACCCCTTCACCTGCGAGTTTTCGTCGCCGCGGGCGGTAAGGAAAACGATGAGCGTGTCGTCGATCCCCTTGGTGGTGCGGATCAGGCGGCACGCCTCGAACCCGTCCATGATGGGCATCATGGCGTCGAGCAGTATCAGGTGCGGATGCCACGCGAGTGTCCTGTCGACCGCTTTCCGTCCATTGGAGGCCGTCTGAACCTCATATCCCTCCTTTTTGAGGTTGTAACCGACGAATTCCAGAATGTCCGGTTCGTCGTCGACTATCAATATTCTGTGGGTCATGATTGTGCAAAAGTACTCTTTTTTAGGAAACAGGGATGCTGTTTCGGTTTTTTACCATAACTTTGTGCGAATGTTTTGACCCAAAACCGCATTGTGTTATGTCTACTGCTAAGAATTCTGCTCCCGAGGAGCTGCTCGACCAAGGGGCCGGACAAATTGAGTCGGTCGTTGTCGATGTTGTGAACGAGATCGAGCCCGCCGTTATTGAGGCTGAGGTTGTGAAGGAAGTCGAGCCTGTCGAGGCTCCGGTCGTTAACGAAGTTGTGCTCGAAACCGCACCAGAGCCTGCACCCGAAGAGGCGCCCGATTTCTCCGATGAGGAGGCGGCATTGGCCGCCGAAGGGTCGGAAGATCTCGATCTGGGCGAGGAAACGGCCGAGGAGACTGCGGCCGAAACCGATGGCGTGGGTGCAGACCTGGCCGCGATGAACAAATCGCAGGTCACCGAACTGTTCGCCGACCTGCTCGCCACGAAACCCGTGCAGACGCTGAGGCGCGACGCCGAGGCCATTAAGGTGGCGTTCTACAAACTGCTCCGCACCGAAACCGAGGCCGCGCGCAAAGCGTGGATCGAGGCGGGGGGCGATCCCGAAGCTTTTGTGGCTCCGGCCGACGTGGCCGAAACCCGCCTCAAGGAGTTGATCGGCGAGTACCGCCGCAAGAGGGACGAGTTTCTGGTAACGCTCGACGCCCACCGCGAGGAGAACCTCGCCGCCAAGCTCGCTATCATCGAGGAGTTGAAAGCGCTTGTGGGTGCGGGCGAAACGATGGGACAGACGTTCAACACTTTCCGCGAACTTCAGCAGCGCTGGCGCGAGATCGGCCCCGTGCCCCTAACCGCCGTCAAAGACTTGTGGGAGACTTACAACCACCACGTTGAGAATTTTTACAGCTACATCAAGATAAACAAAGAACTGCGCGACCTCGACCTCAAAAAGAACCACGAGGCGAAAGTCGAGTTGTGCGAACAGGCTGAGGCGCTGTTGTTCGAACCGAGTATAGTCAACGCCTTCCACCGTCTCCAGAAGCTCCATGACCAGTGGAGAGAGGTGGGCCCCGTTGCTGCCGAACACAAAGAGGCTGTGTGGGAGCGTTTCCGCGAGGCGAGCAGCCGCATAAACCGCCAGCACCAGAGCTATTTCGACAGCATCAAGGAGGAGCAGAAGAAGAACCTCGACCTGAAAGCCGAGTTGTGCGAGCAGATCGAAACGCTCATCAAAGAACCCTTCACCAGCCGCAAGGAGTGGAACAAGGCGTCCGACCGCCTGCTGGAGATACAGAAAGTGTGGAAGACGATCGGGTTCGCCCCCAAGAAGAACAACACAAAGGTGTACGAGCGTTTCCGCGCCGCATGCGACGCTTTCTTCGAAGCCAAGCGCAACTATTATAACCAGCTTAAAGGCGAGATGGAGCTGAACCTGGCGCTCAAGAACGAAATCTGCGAAGCCGCCGAAGCCCTCGCCGCCAGCGACGAATGGAAGGAGACGAGTGACGCCCTGATAGCCCTCCAGAAGAAGTGGAAGGAGACCGGCCCCGTGTCGAGACGCCACTCCGACGCCGTGTGGAAACGTTTTCGCGCCGCGTGCGACACTTTCTTCGAGCGCAAGAACAGCCACTTCTCAGGTGTCGAGGGCGGATACAAAGACAACCTCGAAAAGAAACGTGCCCTGCTCGCCGCCGCCGAAACTCGTGGAACCGACGGCCTCACCTTTGACGACATCAAGGAGTTCCAGAGGCACTGGGGCGAGGTAGGATACGTGCCCATCAAGCAGAAAGAGAGCATCGCCCGGCAATACAAGGAGATAGTCGACCGAATGTTCGCAGCCATTCGTGGAGGCGAGCAGCAACGCTCGATGGAGAAGTTCCGTGGCCGCGTGACAAGCCTAAAGACCGCTGGAGCCGGAGCAACCGGACGCCTGCGCCACGAACGCGAAAGGCTCTACACCAAGGTGCGGCAATTGGAGAGCGACATCGCCACACTCGAGAACAACATCGGTTTCTTCGGCCACTCGAAGAATGCCGAGGCTATGATAGCAGACGTGAGAGAGAAGATCGACCGTTCGAAAGCAGAAATGGCCGCGACGATCGAGAAGATTAACTTAATTGATGCGGAACAGTAATGAAAAAGAATCCAACCAAGTACATATTTGTTACCGGGGGTGTGGCCTCGTCGTTGGGCAAGGGCATCATCGCCGCTTCGTTGGCAAAGCTGTTGCAGGCGCGCGGTTACAGGGTGACCAATCAGAAGCTTGATCCCTACATCAACGTTGACCCCGGCACACTCAACCCCTATGAACACGGCGAATGCTATGTGACGGACGATGGCGCCGAGACCGACCTCGACCTAGGCCACTACGAGCGTTTTACCGCCACCGCCACCTCGCAGGCCAACAGCGTCACCACGGGCCGAATCTACCAGGCGGTGATCGACAAAGAGCGCAGGGGCGACTATCTGGGCAAGACGGTGCAGGTCATTCCGCACATCACCGACGAGATCAAGCGCCGCATACAACTACTCGGTTCCAAGGGCGACTTCGACATAGTGATCACAGAGATCGGCGGCACGGTGGGCGACATCGAAGGGCTGCCTTACATCGAGGCGGTGCGCCAGCTGCGTTACGACCTCGGGCCGCACAACACCGTCGTAGTTCACCTCACGCTGATACCCTATCTGGCGGCCAGCGGTGAGTTGAAGACAAAACCCACTCAACACTCGGTGAAGATGCTACTCGAGAACGGGTTGCAGCCCGACATTCTGGTGTTGCGCACCGAACAGCACATCGGCGAAGATATTCGCCGCAAGGTGGCGTTGTTCTGCAACGTCGAGCCGGGCGCGGTGATGGAGTCGATCGACGTGCCGACAATCTACGAGGTGCCGCTCAAGATGCACGAGCAGAACCTCGACGGGGTGACGCTGCGGAAACTTAACCTGCCGACTGACCAGAAGTCAGACCTCAAGAGTTGGCGCGATTTCGTCGACAAGGTGAAAAATCCGAAAAATACGGTCGACATAGCCCTCGTGGGCAAATACACCGAGCTGCCCGACGCCTACAAGAGCATATCCGAGGCGTTCGTCCACGCCGGCGCGGCTAACAACGTGCGGGTGAAGCTAAACTATGTGAACGCCGAAAAACTCACCCCGGAGAATATCGACGCCACGCTTGCCCCGATGAAAGGGGTCCTCGTGGCTCCCGGTTTCGGCCACCGCGGGATCGACGGCAAGATGCTGGCCGTCCGTTGGGTCCGCGAGAGGGGTGTACCGTTCTTAGGAATATGCCTCGGGATGCAGATCGCTGTTATAGAGTTCGCGCACAACGTGATGGACCTTGCCAACGCCGACACCGCCGAGAACAACCCTGCGACCCCTAACCCCGTGATTGACCTGATGGAGGCGCAGAAAAACGTCAGCGACAAGGGTGGCACGATGCGCCTCGGGGCCTACCCCTGCCGTCTGGTGGAGGGTTCCAAAATATGGGAAGCTTACGGAAAGTGCGACACGATAGAGGAGCGTCACCGCCACCGCTACGAGTTCAACTCACGCTACCTCGACGCCTTCGAGCGTGCGGGCATGAAGGCAACCGGCATAAATCCCGACTTGGAGTTGGTTGAGGCGGTCGAAATTCCATCCCACCCGTGGTTCATGGCAGTGCAGTTCCACCCCGAGTACAAGAGCAACGTCAAAAATCCTCACCCTCTTTTTGTGGCATTCATTAAGGCAACAATATGAACAGACAAACAGTCTTAGGTTTTGTTCTGATAGCCGTGATCCTGTTCGGGTTCACGTGGTATCAGGGCAAACAACAGCAGAAATTTCAGGAACAAAAACGCATAGAGGACTCCATAGCGTGGGCCAACGCCCCGCATCCGATCGAACCTCTCGCAATTCCCGACTCGCTGAGAACGGCGGCCGGATTTGCCGCGCAGCAACCCTCGGTCGACCCGCTGGGCGAAATGATGGCTGCGGCACGCACTGCCGCGCAGCAAAGGTTCACCGTGTCGAACGATGTTGTGACCTACGAATTTTCGACTCTCGGCGGAACCATCGCCGACGTGGTGCTCAAGGAGTATAAAAAGTACGGCGGCGAGCCGCTCCACATGTGGAAACCAGGCACGGAGAGTTTTGACGTGTCGTTCTTTCTGAGGCGCGATGGCCGTGACGCACAGGTCAACACGCGCGAGTTCGTCTTCACGCCCGTGGCCATGCCCGACACCGGATGGAGAGAGGATGAAACCGAAAAACAGATCGTGATGCGACTGCCGGTCGACTCGCTCGCCTTCGTCGAGTTTGTCTACACCATACCGCGCGCCGACTACATGATCGGCTACGAGGTGAGGTTCGTCGGCATGGAGGGAAGACTGTCGAACCAGAGCAGTTTCGAGATCGACTGGGCCAACACCAGCATACAGAACGAAAAGGGATTCGAGAACGAAAACCGCTACACCACCATCGCCTACCGCTACCCTGGAGAGAAGGGTGTCGAACAATTGGGCATACAGAATGCCGGAGTCTCCAAGAGCGAGAACGAACCGAGCCGCATGCAGTGGGTTGCGTTCAAGCAGCACTACTTCTCGTCGTTCATCATCGCCGCCGACGCCTTTCAGGGCGCCGACATGGGCATAGTTACCTCACAGCCGGGCGAGGGCACCGTCAAGAAGTTCCACGCGCGCGTTGGTGTACCAATGGAGCGCGACCGGACGGATTACGGTTTCCGGATGTACTTCGGCCCCAACCTTACCCCCACGCTCAGAAGCTACGACCTGTCGATGGACCGGATCGTGTCGATGGGTTGGATGAGTTTCGGTTTTATCACCCGTACTATGGTGATCCCCATCTTCGACTGGCTGGGCGACCACATTGCAAGCTTCGGGTGGATCATCCTCATCCTGACACTTATTATTAAGACCCTCATCTCACCGCTCACGTTCGCGTCGTATAAATCGTCGGCCAAGATGCGTGTCATAAAGCCCGAAATGGACGAGATCAACGCGAAGTATCCCGACCAGACCGACGCGATGAAAAAACAGCAGGCCACGATGGAACTCTACCGCCGTGCGGGGATCAACCCGTTGGCGGGGTGTCTGCCGATGCTGATCCAGATGCCGTTCCTGCTCGCCATGTTCCGTTTTTTCCCCGAGGCGATTGAGCTTCGCGGCCAAAGACTTTGGTGGGCCGACGACCTGTCGAGTTACGACAGCATCATCGACCTGCCGTTAAACATTCCGTTCTACGGCGACCACGTGAGTCTTTTCACATTGTTGCTGGCGGTGGCGATCCACCTCTCCTCGCGTGTCACGCTGAGTCAACAGACGTCGCAGCCGCAGATGGCGGGCATGAAATTCATGTCGCTGTGGCTAATGCCGATCATGATGCTTTTCTTCCTCAACAAATTCGCGGCGGGACTCAATTACTATTACCTGATCTCGACGATGTTCTCTCTGGCGCAGATATATCTTACGCGCGCATTCATCAACGAGGATAAACTGCGCCGCAAGATGCTCGAAACCCCGCGCAAGGAGAAACCCAAGAGCAAATTCATGCAACGAATCGAGGAGGCACAGAAAGCCCAGATGGCGGCCCAGCGAGCCCAGCAACAGGCCCAATCGCGCGGAGGCAACGCCGCCCCGCCCCCTATTCGCGGTCCCAGAGGCAACGCCCCCGGTACTACTGGCAAGAAAAAGAGATGACAAAAAAGACAGGGCAAAGGTCCACGAGTGGTCGGAAGAAATTCCGACCACTTTTTTTGTTAAGTTTTGAAGAATAGTTTTGGGTCACCTCCGCATTGAATGACGATCATAGCGATAGCTAAATCTCTTATTTCCATATTGATGGCTAAACAAAATAAATTATTGTCTATACAAATTTACTAATCCCTATTTTCTACCGCGTCGATGTGAAGATACCCTGCTTTTTTGAGCAGCGCGTTATACACTCCCCGGCCGGGGCCGACGTCCAAAATCTTTATATCCCGATCCGGCAAAGTCTCGCAAACAAA
>JAITWC010000119.1 GCA_031285485.1 Alistipes sp. | reverse complement strand
GGGATGCAGCTGTCGATCATCGGCACCTCCGACACATCCTCGCCCGACGTATACAATCATTACAGGGCGGATCACAAACCGTCGCTCGTGACGTTCGTCGACCACAACTGGCGCGGGTGGAGGCGCGTGTCGCTCTTCGCCGGCGCCGGTGTCGGCATGTCGGCCGTCGACTGGGAGTTCTACGAGTACAGGAGCGATCTTGAACGGGCGGTTTGGGATACCTACCGCGACCGTTCGTTCGTGTTCAATCCCCGCGTGGGCGCGGAGTTTTTCAACCGCGTCCGCCTGACCGTCGAATACAAGTGGATGGTGACGGCGTCGGAGTACTCCTTTTTCGGTCTGACCGTCGGCGGTGTCTTCGGCGGCGGCCGCAAACGGTAGGACGCCCCGGTCATTCGTTCGATCGCTGCCGGAACTTCCGGCGGCGATGTTTTTTGTAGGCGCCGAACAAAACCCGCCCCGGCGACTCCGGCGGCCTTTGTCGCCGCGTGGATTTGGCTTTTCGCGCAACTTGTGTTACCTTCGCGTCGTAAAAAAAAACTTTGTGTTTATCTCATGGCCGATTTCAAATATCAGGAGCCCTTTCCGCTCGGGGCCGACACGACGGAGTACCGTTTGCTGACCAAAGACCACGTGAGCGTCGAACAGTGCGGCCCGCGCCGCGTTCTGCACGTTGCCCCCGAGGGGCTCGAATTGCTCTCGCGGGAGGCTTTCGCCGACGTTTCGTTCTATCTGCGCGCGTCGCACCTTCAGCAGTTGCGCGACATTCTCGACGACGGCGAGGCGACCGACAACGATAAGTTCGTGGCCTACACAATGCTTCTCAACCAGGTGGTTGCGGCCGAAGGCGAGCTGCCCACGTGCCAGGACACCGGCACCGCGATCGCCGTCGGCAAGAAGGGCGAGGATGTCTACACCGGGGCCGACGACGCCGAGTGCATCTCGCGCGGGGTGTTCGACACCTACGCCGCCCGCAATCTGCGCTACTCGCAGGTGGTCCCGCTCAGCATGACCGACGAACGCAACAGCGGCACCAACCTCCCGGCCCAGGTGGACATCTACTCCGCACCGGGCGGGGCCGCGGGTCACGGTCACGGAATGGAGTACTCGTTCCTGTTCATGACCAAGGGCGGCGGATCGGCCAACAAAACTTTTCTGTACCAACAGACCAAGGCGCTGCTGAACGACGACTCGCTTGAGGCGTTTTTCCGCGAACATATCAAAGACCTGGGCACTTCGGCCTGCCCGCCCTACCATCTTGCGGTGGTGATCGGCGGTACCTCGGCCGAGGCCAATCTGGCGGCTGTCAAAAAGGCGTCGGCACACTACTACGACTCGCTGCCCACCTCCGGGAACGACGGCGGACGCGCCTTCCGCGACCTCGAATGGGAGGCGCGGCTGTTGAGGATCTGTCGGGAGAGCGGCATCGGCGCACAGTTCGGCGGCAAGTATCTCGTTCACGATGTACGGGTTATCCGGCTGCCGCGCCACGCCGCGTCGTGCCCCGTGGGTATGGGTGTCAGTTGCAGCGCCGACCGCAATATTCGCGGCAAGATCGACTCCGAAGGGATCTGGCTTGAGGCTTTGGAGCGTAACCCGGCCCGGTTCCTGCCGCGCGAGGCGCCCTATCTGGCCCCGGCGGTGGACATCGACCTTGACGAGGGAATGGATGCCGTGCGCGCCACGCTGTCGAAATATCCCATCAAAACGCGGTTGCGGCTGCGCGGCCACATGATCGTTGCGCGCGACATTGCCCACGCGCAAATTAAGAAAATAGTGGACGGCGGCGACGCGATGCCCGACTATTTCAAGCAATATCCGGTCTATTACGCCGGGCCTGCAAAAACGCCCGCGGGCATGGCATCGGGCAGCTTCGGCCCCACCACGGCCGGACGTATGGACCCCTATGTCGACGGTTTTCAGGCACTCGGCGGCTCACTCGTGATGGTAGCCAAGGGCAATCGCACCCAACAGGTCACCGACGCCTGCCGCAAGCACGGCGGGTTCTACCTCGGGTCGATAGGCGGCCCGGCGGCGATACTCGCCAAAGACAGCATAAAGAGCGTCGAAGTGATCGATTTCCCCGAACTTGGCATGGAAGCCGTGCGCAAGATCTACGTCGAGGATTTTCCCGCTTTCATCATCGTCGACGACAAGGGCAACGACTTTTTCGCCGAATTCAAACACTAAAAATCTGACGTTTTCGTTCCATCATTGCGGAGACTGCCGGACAGGACGCAGATCCTGGCAATCTGAAATGTTAATGAAAAAACTGATTTTAAGTATCGTATCACTTTTGTTAACGATCGCCGGCGCGTTCGCTCAGGGCGATGTCACGTTCGATGTGTCGGCCCCGACCGCGGTAGAGACCGGCACGCCGTTCCGCGTTGAGTTCGTGATAGGCAACGCCTCTCCCCAGCAGATCAAATTCACACCCCCTGCCATCGAGGGTTTCGAGTTGTTGGCCGGGCCATCGGAATCATACGGCGCCGACATCTCCATCTCCGGCGGTGAAACTGTCCGCACAGAAACCACGACCTATACCTTTGTAATTAGAGGAGTTACACCCGGCCTTCACACTGTTCAGGCAACTACCGCCTCTGTCTCCGGCAAAGTATACTCGACTCGTGCGGTGACCATCGAAGTGGTGGAACCGCCCGAGGATGGCGTCGATCGAGCGGCGGAAGGGCAGGGGAGCGGGTACGAGATTTCCGACAACGACGTTTTCTTGCGTGCAACAGTCGATCGCACAGACGTTTACAAAGATGAGCCGATTGTAGTAACACTCAAGTTGTATGTCCGTAACATTCAGATCGCGAACCTTGACAGCCCGAAGTTTCCGGCTTTCAACGGATTCTGGCAACAGGACATCTCCTCCGGCGAACCCACTCGCCAACGCGAAACGTACAACAATCGCGTCTACGAGACGTCGGTACTGAAGGAGTATTTGCTGTACCCACAACAATCCGGGATTATGACAGTTGAATCATTCGAAGCCACCGTCAATGCGATATTCCAGGAGCAAACCACCGCTCCGCGCAGCATCTTCGACGATTTCATAGGGCAAAATATTCGACAAGTGAGCAAACGTATTGCATCTCAACCGATCAGGATTGAGGTCCGCGATTGGCCTGCAGGCGCTCCCGCGAGTTTCGACGGCGCGGTGGGCGAGTTCCGGCTTGAGGTGACTCCGCCGCCGAGCGCCATGAATGCCAATCAGTCAGGCACTTATACACTGCGCCTGTCGGGTATGGGCAATTTTCCACTTATCCGAGTGCCCAAGATATCACTGCCTCAATCGTTCGAGCAGTATAATGTTACCACCTCCGACAACACTCGCCATTCGCGCGTCGGGACGAGTGGTTACAGAGAATTCTCTTACCCTTTCATCCCGCGCTCCGACGGACTCTACACGATCCCGGCTTTCGAATTCACTTACTTTGATCCACAGCAAAGACGTTACATAACACACTTGTCACGAGAGACTTCCATCGAGGTCGCGGCAGATTCCACAGCTTGGTCTGGGTTAGGCGGCGTCGTTAGCGGCGTTTCGCGCGAAGAGTTAAGGATATTCGACCAAGATATTCAGTTCATCAAACGCGGCTCTCCGGGGTTGCGACCGAAAGGACGGACCTTCCTGTTCAGCCCACTATACACAGGATTGCTGGCCCTGTTTTCTGTCGTTTTCGTCGTTTGTCTGCTCGTCCTGCCACGCTATTTACGTAATATGCAGAGCGACAGATTCGTTCGCGGCAAGCGAGCCAACAAAGTAGCATTCAAGCGTTTCCGTGCCGCTGAGACCTACATGAAACGTGACGACCGACACGGCTTCTACGATGAAATGTTCAAAGCGCTTTGGGGCTACATGAGCGACAAGTTTGACATCCCAATGGCCGATCTGACCAAGGAACGTATCCGCGAGGAGCTTTTTGTGCGCAACATCCTTGAAGATCACAGCCTTGAATACGTGCGAATTATCTCAGATTGCGAGGAGGCGCAGTATTCACCGGTATCGTCATCGCGAATGGGTGAAATATACCGCGAAGGCGTCGCACTCATATCTAAACTCGAATCGGCATTGAAATAAAAATACACGGCCATGAAACACTTCACATACAGCATATTGGTAGTATTTATCTTAAGTATCGGTTCGACTAATATGGTGGCCGCTCAGGACAATGCCCGAACCAGCGCCACCACTCTATGGGACGAGGCCAACGCCGCTTATGTTGCGAATGATTACGCCTCTGCTTCAGCTATTTATGACTCGATAGAACAAAGTGGCATGGTGAGTGCAAAACTCTACTACAACAAGGCTGGTGCACTGTTTAAAATGGGGGAAATTGGCGAGTCGATCCTATATTACAGTAAAGCTCAGCGACTCGCACCATCAGACGCCGACGTAGCCCACAACCTTGCGATCGTAAGTTCCTACACCCGTAACAAAATCGAGCCCATACCTGATTTTTTTCTGAAACGATGGATGCGATCGCTCGGCTCAATCATGAGTGGCGACGGATGGGCTTGGCTCTCGCTTATCCTGTTCGCAGGGGTGCTCGCCGGCACACTGCTCTACCTTCTGCCGCTCGGCCATCACATACGCAAAACGGGGTTATACGGCCTGTCGGCTCTTGTGTTGTTAACAATTTTCGCCTTTTCGTTCGCCCGGCGCGACTGGAAGGAGACGGCGTCCCCCTCTGGCGGCATTGTCACAAGTCCCTCTGCCGCTGTCAAAAGTTCGCCAGACAACTCCGGGAAAGACCTGTTTTTACTCTACGAGGGCGACCGCGTGCAGGTTCTCGATGCGATGAATGGGTGGAACGAAATCACTGTGGTCAACGGCAATCGCGGCTGGATTCGTTCCGGGGCGGTGTCGATGATAGACTGATTGCGCCGCACCATACAGCTAAATCATCACCTTAGGTAATACATCATAACAAATTAGTAATAAATGCCAAAACTTCTCGACGATATAGTCCGTGAACTTTCGTATTTACCCGGCGTTGGGCGTCGGACAGCCCTCCGTTTGGCAATGCACATATTACGTTCTAGCGAGGATGACGTTGCCCAAATGATTCGCTCCATCGGTGATTTTCGCACGGGAATTCGTTACTGCGCAAGCTGCAATAGCCTGTCCGACAATGAATTGTGTGAGATATGTAGCGACCCGACACGCGACCGAACAACGATCTGCGTTGTTGAGCAGGTCGGCGATGTTCTCTCGATCGAGAAAACAAGACAGTTCCGCGGTCTCTATCACGTTCTAGGTGGTGTCATATCTCCGATGGCCGGAATCGCCCCGAGTGACCTAAAAATAGACCTGCTGTTAGATAATATTTCAGGCGTAAATACCTCAGGATCAGACAGCAACAATCCCGCAGCCACAAAGGTAAAAGAAGTAATCTTCACAATATCGACGACCGTCGAGGGTGAGACAACATTATTCTACATTCTGAATCGTCTACGCGCATACAAAGATTTGAAAATCACAACAATAGCACGAGGAATTGGTTTCGGGGACGAGATTGAGTATGCCGACGAACTCACTATCGCGCACGCCATAGCCAATCGCCGTGAAATAATAAGCAGAGCACCATAAAGCAAAGATTCACATAGACGCACCTATCGCACAGTTGCACAACCGTATGCGGCTATTGTAACATACTGTGTTTAACCTTTTTTTCGCGTTTACCTTTCTTGCGGCCCAACACCCGTTCGTCTCCCCGGCGCCCGAAACCACCATCACGAAGTTTCACTTCGGGCAGCGGCACAGCATGGCCGGTCTCGAAATCAATAGTCGCGACAAGCGAAAAATCTATCTGCCGACGCGCCAAATCGGCCCCCTTAACACGAATCCTTACCAGATCGCCGAGCGTAAATTTCCGCCCATTTGCTTGACCTACAGCGGCATATATGTTTTCATCGAAACGATAAAAGTCATCAGTCACATCACGCATTGACACCATTCCTTCAATCAGACTATCTTCGAGTTCCACATAAATCCCCCAGTCGGTGATACCCGAAATATGTCCGTCGAACTCCTGACCAATGTGTTCAAGCATAAACTCAGCCATCTTATATTTCACAGAAGCCCGTTCGGCCTCCGCCGCCCTCACTTCCATCTCCGACGAATGCTCGCACAACCGCTCATATTTTGGCTTGTCAGCGCTTTTTCCATCCTTGAGATAATGTGCCAACAGTCTGTGTACCATCATGTCAGGATAACGTCTGATGGGTGACGTAAAGTGAGTATAATAAGGGAACGCCAGTCCGTAATGCCCTATGTTATCGGTCGAATAAAACGCTTTCGCCATGGTGCGAATAGCAAGAGTTGAGATAACATTCTCTTCACTTCGCCCCTTAATTTTTTCCATAAGCGCATTCATCTGCCTTGACACATCCTTGATCCTGTCCGGTCGGAAGTAATACCCGAAACGGATCACAAAATCGCTGAACTTAAGTAATTTTTCCTCATCCGGCTGGTCATGCACTCGATATACAAATGTACGTGAAGACTTTTTTCCCGACTTGTGATTACGCCCTATGAACTCAGCTACTCGCCTGTTGGCCAATAACATAAACTCTTCGATAAGTTGATTTGATTCCTTCATCACTTTATGGTAAACACCTGTCGGTTTGCCGGTCTCGTCAAGCCTGAATTTGAACTCCTCGCGATCGAACGTAATGGCCCCCTTCGCGAAACGTTTCCGTCGCATCGCTTGCGCCAATTCATTGAATTTCAGCACATAGATAGCAAAATCGCCCTCGCCGGTCTCAATGATCCGCTGTGCCTCCTCATAGCTGAACCGGCGATCGGAACGGATCACCGTCCGCCCAAACCATTCGCTATGGATGGTGAGATCTTCGTCCATCACGAAAACTGCTGAAAAACAGAGCTTTTCCTCTAACGGCCGCAGTGAGCAGAGTTCGTTCGAAAGTTTTTCCGGCAACATAGGCACAGTTCTGTCGACCAGATAAACCGACGTCGCACGCTCTTCTCCCTCGGTATCGACCACGCTGCCGGGCGTCACATAATGCGTCACGTCGGCGATATGCACGCCGATTTCCCAGCGCGGGTTACCTGAATCATCGCTTTCATTACCATCGTTCAATTTTCTAATAGACAGCGCATCATCAAAATCCTTAGCATCCTCAGGATCGATCGTAAAAGTCGTCACCGAACGAAAATCGCGGCGACTGGCAATCTCATCGTCGGTGATTTCACTTGGGATTGCCTCAGCCTCCTGTTCGACCCGCGGTTCGAATCGCCACGGCAGGTCGAATTCAGCCATTATAGCGTGCATTTCAGCATCGTTTTCACCAGCTTTACCCAGCACTTCCACCACCTCACCGACAGGACATTTACTCCCCTCTTGCCAGTCAATTACCTTAACCACGGCCTTTTGGCCGTCTATAAACTCTTGTCCATCCGCTCGCCTCACATAAATATCGACCGGCATTTTTCGCGTATCGGGCTTCAGAAAAACCGCGTGTTCGGTAACATCCAGCACTCCCACATAGTTGCGGCGACTGCGCTCTACAACCTTAACAATTTCCCCCTCAAGTCTTTGAGAATTCACCTTAGCACCGCTATGACCACGCGAACCGCCGCTAATATCACCGCGATCTCCACCGGAGTGCTTGTGCCGAATCATCCTCACCTCGACCGTATCGCCGTTAAGAGCGTGTCCTCCCCGGTGATGATCTACAAAAATATCACCCACATTTTCCTGTCCAGTAACTATATACATAGATCCGGACGCTGTCATGTCAACCACGCCGACATAAACCTGCGACCTCTGAACACTCTTCCCCGCACTCTCTTTTCGTTTTGCCATAATCAAATATTTTCTTTAGTTCGCCTGCCCGGACAATCCGGTCATGGTCATCCCCAAGGCACCAGCAGGCCCAGTCGGCATCCCATCCTTCAACACATCGAGCGCCTTCAGAATGGTCGAGTCGATGACATATATTTTCGCGTAATAACCGTTGTATTCGAGGGCGGTATTATTCCCGATCAGCGCCTTCAGCCGGGCATCAATCACCTCTCGCGAAATTGCAATCTGCTTATAATCAGGAGCAACACCATTACGCGCGGCATAGGCGACAAAGTCATCCACCAGCCGTGGAGATCCACCCAACAACGCGTCAAGATCGGCAACAGTGGCAACGGAATTGACACGTGCCCTGTGTCTGTCGGCCCACTCTCTGACAAACAAATAGATCAGATTACGGCCATTAACACGCTGATAATAAGGCGTTATTCCGACAGTGTCCACCGGCACGAAGTAATCGGGCATAATACCACCTCCGCCATGCATCACACGTCCGCCGCGCGTATAATACGTCACTGAATCTTGTCTGATGCTATCGGCCGAAAACATCTCGTTATGCGAAAAACGATTATAAATATCCATCCTGTACTCCTCGCTTCCGTGGTCATATGGCTTCTGGATCGAACGTCCCGAGGGAGTGTAATACCGCGCCACAGTCAGCCGTACAGCCGAGCCATCGGGGTAGGGTATTTCCCTTTGCACCAACCCCTTACCGAATGAGCGACGCCCCACGATCATCCCCCTGTCGTTGTCCTGTATCGCTCCGGCGAGGATCTCACTCGACGAGGCGCTGCCCTCATCGATAAGAACCACCAGCGGAATTTCAGTAAATCCACCCCGCCCATTACTGTACATACGCTCCTGTTTCCCGTTCCGATCCTCGGTGTAGACAATCAGTTCATCCTTGGGCAAGAACATGTTAACGATCTCGGTAGCCTGTCCGAGATAGCCGCCGCCGTTGCCACGCAGGTCGAAGATCAGACTCCGCATCCCTTGCTCGACAAGTTCAGACAATGCTTTCTGAAGCTCATTGCCCGACATTCGCGAAAAAGCCGAGAGTTTCACGAATCCAACCTCGGGAGCAATCATAAACGCCGCATCGAGCGCTTTAATAGGTATCACACCGCGCTCCACCGTGATCGGAACAAGCCCCGAGGCACCCTGGCGTTCGACACCGAGCTTAACCTGCGTTCCGCGAGGCCCGCGCAATCGTCGGACAATCTGATCCTGAGGGATATTACGCCCCGCCACCAACGAATCATCTATGCGAATTATCCGGTCGCCATTCTGCACACCAGCCTTTTCGCTGGGCCCATAACGAATCACGTTAAGCACCACCACAGTGTCGGTCACCATATTGAATGTCACGCCGATACCGTCAAACTCCCCCTCCAGCGGCTCACTCACCTCAGCAAGGTCGGCTGCGGGAATATAAACCGAATGAGGATCCAGCTCCTCAAGTATCAGCGGAATAACACTTTCGACCAGCGAGTCGGCACTGATCGGGTCGACATACAGGTTCTCGATGAGCGACATCGTGTACGAAATCTTGTCGCGCCCACCGCCGAGACCCAAAATACGGCCCCAACCGCCATTCCGCCCATCTCCCGAGCCATCGCCATCCGTCCCGGCCTGCTGCCAGGCGGCGGCAAAAGCACCGATCATGAGTCCCGCAAGTAACCCCACACCCACAAGCAGTGCGATTGCACCGCCATTTTTTGTCTTTATATTCACGTCTATCTATTTTTAAATCCGTAAGTCAGCCCCACTCTCAGGTAGTACTGCATCTGCATCCGGTCGACCTGGCTGCGGTCGTAAACGGTGGTTGTGCGAAATTCCACTGTCATGAATTTAAGCGGGTTGAAAATCAGCCTGTTGGTCCACCCCATAGTGGGGAGTATATCGGCCGGTGCAGCCACGCCTTCTGCCGGAGCGTGCCTTGCCACCTGGGTCATCCAACCGTAAAAAGAGTTCAAAGTAGTGATATACTGCAATGTACGCCCTTTGTCGCCCAGCGCAAAAGTCCTGTTGAAGTCCACCGTAAGGCTCGATCCGCCCTCGATCTTGTATCGAATGAGGCTGCCGTCGGCGGCACGCGGCGTTGCAATACCGAGTTTCTGCCTCCTCGCGTCGGTGATCCTGTCGTCGAGCACAAACAGTCCGTCGCCGGACAACGGGTTGACAGTTACCACAAAAGGCAGTCTCTTAGAAGGCGAGGTGTAGGTAAAACCGACCCCGACATTTAGCGTCCCTGGCGCCATGAAGTTGCTCCACACCTGCTCCCGTTTGTCGCGCGACTCGAAACCTTCCGCGAATTGCGACGCGAACTTGGCCGACACACCGTAGGCCCAGAACCGCAGCACACCCTGTCCGCGCATTTTCCACGACGAGAGGTGGTAAAGTTCGAGTTTATCCTGATTTTTAAACCACACATCGTCGATGAAGTTCATGCCATATATCCCGTCGAATTTGAAGGTCGACGAGTACTTGTCGCGCGAGTAAATATGGTAGTAATACGCTGACAATTCACTCGATACGCTATTCTGATTGTTCGTCGTCCACGATTTGTTGAACTGAGTGGCCATTCCTGTGAGGCTCACCCGGAAGTCGACGCTGTTGTGCCTGTTCCACTCCTCGCGATCGAGCACCCGCTGCTCGGCCCGGTTGATCACATGGCCGTTTATATCTTTGGGTTCCAGAGGTATGGGTGTCTCAATGGCGACCCCATGCGCAATGGAATTCATCGTAAATTGCCCCAACGCTCTCCCGGAGCCCGCCCATGTCGCCATCGCCACGAGCGCTGTGTAAAGAAATGTCCGCATCGTCTTCATTTCCCGCAAAGTTACTAAAAATTCCCTATCTTGGCCACGAAAAAAGCACAGACACATGAAATACATCGGAGCACACGTCAGCGCGGCGGGTGGTGTGGAGCACGCACCCGGCCGGGCACACGAGATCGGGGCGACGGCTTTCGCCCTCTTCACGAAGAACCAGCGACAGTGGCGTTCGGCGCCACTCACGGCGGCGTCCATAGCGGCGTTCAGGTTTGAGTGCGAGCGCCTTGGATACGGCGCAGGGCAGATACTTCCCCACGACAGCTACCTCATCAACCTGGGCCACCCGTCGGAGCCGGAGCTCGAAAAGTCGCGCGCGGCATTCATCGACGAGATGCAGCGCGCCGAACAGTTGGGCATCGACCGTCTGAATTTCCATCCCGGAGGCACTCTGGGCGCGATCCCGGTCGAAGAATGCCTCGACCGTGTGGCGGAGTCGATCAACATCGCTTTGAGAGCGACCCGCGGCGTCACGGCGGTGATCGAGAACACGGCGGGGCAGGGTAGTGGGGTGGGCCACCGGTGGGAGCATCTTGCGCGCATCGTTGCCGGCGTCGACGACAGGGGCCGCGTCGGTGTGTGCCTCGACACCTGCCACACCTACACCTCGGGCTACGATCTGCGGACTCCGGCGGCATGCGAAGAGACGTTTGCGGAGTTTGACAAAACGGTTGGTTTTCAATATCTTCGCGGCCTGCACCTGAACGACACAATGAAGTCGCTCGGCAGCCACGTCGACCGCCATGCCCCCCTTGGCGACGGCGAACTCGGGTGGGATTGTTTCCGCTGGATCATGCGCGATCCCCGTTTCGACGCCATGCCGCTGGTGCTCGAAACCCCCGATGAGAGCCGCTGGCCCGCCGAGATCGCCGCCTTGAAGGAGATGATGTAGATAAATCGCCGGTTTCGGA
>JAITWC010000026.1 GCA_031285485.1 Alistipes sp. | reverse complement strand
AAAAATATCGCGTTGCGTCACCAACTGCGCGTCGTCGGACATATCGGCGGCGTACAGTTTATTACGGTCCTCGTTGGAAATATAAAACGGTGTGCCGTACACGCATTCACCGACTGTATAGCGTTTGAAAGGATTGTGCTTGGCATATCCGCTGTCGAACGCCCAGATCACCATCGTGCGGAGCTTCGTCATAAGGTCGCAAATGGTGTTCAGTCCGCGCACGTTGGGTTCTCCTTTGACTTTCTTGCCGGGAGCAGGCTCCACTTTTTCTTTCACCGTCCGTTTCGGAGTTTTGATGCTCTGGCGGTTAGCGTAAGGGATAGCTTCATAGATTTTGGGATATTTGCGAAACATCTCCGGCTCGTTGGAGATAAAGTCCTCAATGTCACCGAGCGTCTCGGCGGTCAGATAGTCGAATGTCAATTCAAATTTCCGACTGCCCGTCAGCCGCTTATACAATTCATAGCGTTGCAAAGTGCGGTACTGCACCCGAAAATTCTTGCGCCTGACCTCCGAAATCTTATGAACGGACAAGAACTCCTCGAAGATGGCAAAGAACGTTTCAGGCACGGCCGCCGCCTTCGCATTCTTCTTGCGGGCAGGCTTATGGAACAGCGCGACCCGCTTTTCGAGCCACTCTTTTGTAATCGTCTCCCTGTCGGTCTGATTGAGAATTTCGCCCTCCAGATAGTCGCTCAACGCCTTGAGGCGGTTACGTTTCTCCATCAACTCCTAGCGCTCCGGGCCATCGACCAACGGCAGGTTGATCTCGTTTTTCTTGCCCCAACGCTTGCTGCTCACACGAATACCCGACTTTATGCGGAACCGCAGGTCGCGCGACACATAAATCCGCATTATGATCTCCGCTTCGCCGTTCTCTTTTCCATTGCCCAAAGTTAAGTTTTGTTTTGGCTTAACTTTTATGAGTACCCGTGTGCGTACCCCAAATGTGCTATAAGTAGCTAAAATACAGCAATTTACGCGCTCCACCCCAAGTATGCCGTAATCACCTGAAACTGTGTCGGATACGACGATTTTTAGGTACATTCACGGGTACTCATATAACTTTTTATGCGGGCTAAGTTAGGAACTCCAGAACGGCCCGATTGACGGAACAGGCAGCGACGGATGAAATTACCGGCGGCAGGTAGCTATTTCACGCGGAGATTGCGGCCGAGGCGCAGGGTGGTGGTGCGGGTAATGTTGTTCATCTCGCACAGTTTTGCCACCGGGGTACCGTAGCGCATCGCGAGCGCGAGCAGCGTGTCGCCGCTCACTATCTTGTGGTGGACGGGGGCCTCCGGAGCGGCCGGGGGCGGTGTCGCAGGGGTGGGATCGGGGTCGGGAACGGGTGTGCCAGGAACGGCGGAGGTTTCGGGGAGCGCGTCGGACGAAGTGGCCGCCGCGAGCGGCTGCCCCGGCTCTTCCTCCCCGTCGAGCCCCTCGGTGGCCCGCGAATTGATGTTGAAATAGTCCCTGTTCAGGGCGAAATCGCGCCGGCGCAGCGCGCCCCGCTCGAAATCCACGACCCGCTCGGGGTCGAAACTCTGGTCGGCGTACCGCACCTCGAAGTGAAGGTGTACGGCCGAGGCGCGTCCCGTTCGGCCGCCGTAGCCCACGACCTGTCCGGCACGCACCCAGTCGCCCGCCGACACGGCCCGGCGCGAAAGGTGTGCGTAGTACGTCTCCAGCCCGTTGGGGTGGCGCACGATGACGATATTGCCGAACCCGCCCGAGTTCCAGCGCGAGTGGCGCACCACGCCGTCGAAGGCCGCGAAGATGGGCTGGCCGTGTTCCACGCGGATGTCCACCCCGTTGTGGCTGCGTCCGTTGCGCCGCCCGTAGGGCGACATCACCTGCCCGATGGCCGGGGAGCGAAAACCGTGTGTCTCGGAAAATTCGATGTCCGTCACCCGCGGCAGGTCGGACAGCGACAGCGTGCGGTAGGCGTAGAGGTTGAGCGTGTCCCAGTTGGAGGTGTAGGCGGGCGCGCTGTCGAAAATGTACCGATTCGTGGGAATGTAGCGGAACGTGCCGTCGCTGAATGTCACCAGACGCACCTCGTCGCGGTCCGTCGGCAGCGTGTCCACCGGCAGGCGGGGAATGTCTTCGCGCGCGAGCGTCACCCGCTGCGCCGCACCGTTCCAAGCCGCGCAAACCGCAACCGCAAACACGAGCAGCTTTCTCATCGGACGTTCGCTATGCTGATTATGTCGGCGAAGACCCCGGCGGCGGTGACGTCGGCCCCGGCGCCGTAGCCCTTGATCTCCATCGGGTAGTCCTTGTAGCGCTCGGTGGTGAGCAGGATCACGTTGTTCGATCCGTCCAACTCGTAAAAGGGGCTTTCGGGGCCGACTTCGCGCAGGGCGACGCTTGCCCGGCCGTCCTGCATGGTGGCGACGAACCTTTGACGCAGGCCTTTGGCGGCGAGTTCCCCGCGGCGCTTCTCGAATTCGGCGTCGAGCCCGGGCGCGGCGGCCCAGAATTCGTCGAGCGAACCGGCGAAATACCTGTCGGGAATGAACAGCCGGGCCCCGATGTCGTCCATGTCGAGCCGGTAGCCCGCCTCGCGAGCGAGTATGACGAGCTTCCGCATCACATCCTTTCCGCTCAGGTCGATCCGCGGGTCGGGCTCGGCGTATCCGGCATCCACCGCCATGCGGACGGCCTTGCTGAAGGGAATCTCGGCGCTCATCGTGTTGAAGATGAAGTTGAGGGTGCCGCTCACCACCGCCTCGATGCCGAGGATGCGGTCGCCGCTGCCAACGAGGTCGCCTATCGTCTTGATGATCGGCAGGCCCGCGCCAACGTTGGTCTCGAACAGGAACTTGGCTCCCTGTTTGCGCGAGATCGACTTCAGCTTGCGGTAGTTGTCGTAGTCGCCCGACGCCGCCACTTTATTTGCCGTCACGACCGACACGTTGTTGCTCAGCAACTCGCGGTAGGTTCCGGCAATGGCTTCGTTGGCCGTGCAGTCGACGAACACAGGGTTGAATATGTTCATCCCTACTATGTCGTTGCGATAGCTCTCGGTTGAGGAGGCCATCCCTTCGGCGTCGAGTTGGTCGCGCCACATTGCGAGGTCTATCCCGCCGCGGTTCATGATGTGCTTTCGCGAATTGGCGATACCCACCACGCGCACCTGCAGCGAATTTTCTTTCAGGAACTTCGGTTGTTGCTGCCGGATCTGCTCCAACAGGCTGCGCCCCACCGTGCCGACCCCCGCTATGAACAGGTTGATCACCTGATAGTCCCACAACAGGAACGAGTCGTGCAACGCGTTGAGGGCCTTGCGCAGATTACGGGCGTCGATCACGAACGAGATGTTGATCTCCAACGCTCCCTGCGCGCACGAAATTATGCTGATGCCGCTGCGGCCCAGGGTCTCGAAAAGTTTTGCGGCCACGCCCACGCGGCCACGCATGCTCTCGCCCACGACCGCCACCGTTGCCAAATCGTAAGTGGGAATGATCTCGTTGATCTCGCCCTGTTCGATCTCGCGGGCGAACTCGTCGCTCAGAACCCGCACCGAAGCCGCGCCGTCCACGTGTCTCACCCCGATCGAGGTGCTGCTCTCGCTCGATGCCTGCGACACGAAAAAGACGCTGATGCCCGCCTTCGACAGGGCTTTGAAAATGCGGTAGTTCACCCCGATCACTCCCACCATGCCGAGACCCTTAACGGTAATGAGGCAGGTGTCGCCGATCGAACTGATACCCTTTATTATCTTTGCGTTCGGGTCGCCGTCTTCGCTCTCCGACGAGATGTATGTTCCGGGCGAGGCGGGATTGAAGGTGTTGCGAACACTGATGGGGATGTTCTTCTGGTAGACCGGGAATATGGTCGAGGGGAAGAGTACTTTGGCTCCGAAGTTGCACAGCTCCATCGCCTCGCTGAATGTCAGCCGCTCTATGAGATAGGTATTGTCGATAATGCGCGGATCGGCACTCATGAATCCGTCGACATCCGTCCATATTTCGAGCACTTCGGCGTCGAGTGCCGCCGCAACTATTGCGCCGGTGCAGTCGCTTCCGCCGCGGCCGAGGGTGGTGGCGTCGCCCGTGTCGGCGTCGGTGGCGATGAAACCTCCCATGACGGCCACACCTTTGTGACGTCCGAGGGTTCCGCGCACCAGATCGTCGGTGAGGGCGAAATCGACAACGTGTTTCGAGAAATAGGGCCGGGTCCTGATGATATCACGCGCGTCGAACAACGCCGCGCCGGGGATCATGCCTGCCACCAGCACACTCGACAGCCTCTCGCCATAGCTTACCACCGTGTCGCGCGTTTTGGGCGACAGGTCGCGGATAAGGTGTATTCCGCGCAGGATGTTGCCCAGTTCTCCAAACAACACGCCTATGGCAGCGGCGGTCTGTTCACGTTTTTCGGGCAGCACGGTCGCCTCCATCTGAGCGGTGTGGCGCGTGGCCAACGAGTTGAAGCCGGCTTCGTATGATGCGTCGCCACGGTGGGCGATCTGCGCGATCCCGATAAGCGAGTCGGTCACCCCGCCGAGCGCCGAAACCACCACAACGATGTCATCATCCGCCTGCGAAACTATCTTTTTGACTCTTTCGGCAGCCTCGGCACTTCCCACCGAGCTGCCCCCGAATTTCATTACTTTCATCCCTGATGAACATAAAATGCGAAAGCGCAAGTTTACGAAAAACTTTTCACTTTTCAGCATACCCCTGTGATTGCAG
>JAITWC010000024.1 GCA_031285485.1 Alistipes sp. | reverse complement strand
CGCCAGCACGTCGAACGGACACGCCGCCACGCACACCTCGCACCCTTTGCACCGGTCGACGTCGACCCTCGCCGCTCCCTTTATTTTCGCCATACCCTGATCGGTCATTACAAGTTTCGCCAAAGGTATGAATTAACGTTGACAAGTGTCACCCAATTTACGTTTCTTTAATGCACATATAACGTAAACTAAAGATAATGGTTAATGATTAACCATTGACCATCACTACTGTTGCGTTAAATAATTCTGCAAGTTCTTTGATATTTTGGTAATCAGACAGTCGCTTATAGTTTTTGAGAGGGACGATTTGAAATGATATTTTGGCGATTAAAAGACTTGCATTGGTGGGTGATGTACTCACTCTGTGCAGGTGTGATTTTGTTGATTGTCTTTGTATGGAGACAGAGAGACGATCGTGAAAACCATAAAAAGCATGGATGTCATATCTCAACAAAGGGACCCGTTTCAAACCGAATTTGAAACGGGTCCCAAAGGTATTCCCTTGTTTACGGGAGAGATGTTTATTGTTCCGCGTATACCTCCGGTTGCAGAGGCCAATAGGGATTTTGATAGATCGGGGACTCACTTACGGTGACGCCATCTGGCGAGGAGACCGTGAAATGGGCGTAGGCGATGGGATGGAAATAGTGTGCCATCATCCACGTGTGCCCGCCTTGAAGATATACCTTGCCTGCCATATCTCTCTCGGCCGGACGGAGGTAATCGCTGCCTCCCGCCGAAAGCGGAGCCGAAACGTTGGCGTTGGTCATCCCGTAGATGAGTCGCGTGGTACCGTCGTCCTCATTTTCATACGGCCAATTGTGCTGCATGGGGCCCCACAGCTTGAACCCTTCGAAGTGACGGGGGGTGTCGATGAGCTGATCAAGAGCCCTCCAGCGGCGAAGATCCCTCAAGCGATGACCTTCGCTGGAGAATTCCATACGGCGCTCGCGGCGAATGTTGTAAAGAAGGGGGTCGATAAGCTGACCGGCGGACATGGCCGCAAAGTCGGTGTCGGCCTCTTTGTTCATGTCGGTAAAGGCGATCGTGTTGGCCTGAATGTCGGCCCAGGTGACGGGGGTGGCGTTACCACGGCTGCGAACGGCTGACCAGTACGCTTGACCGGTTGCGTCGAGTACTCCATTCTTCTCAACACACGCTTCCATGTAGTTAAGATACGCTTCCACGCCGCGCAGAACGATGGCACCAGTGGTTGCGCTCGCCTGAGTCTCGAAATGGGTCGAGCTGTCGAAGTTGATACCCTTGCGGGGGGTGTATCCGGTCGAATACTGGGTCTCTTGAGCGGTATCGAGAATGTCGGGATAACCTTCGGGGCCCACCTTGGTGCGATCTGCCTGTGTAGGGAGAAAATAGTTCAACTGTCCGGGAACCTTCATGAATAGGAACAGGCGGTTGTCGCGATCCTTCACCACATCCACGAGTTCGTCGTCGCCGTGGTATCCGCTACCGTCGGCGTAGATGGGTTTACCGCTGGCCATTAGGAAGTTGTCCACATAGAACTTGGTAAAGCCGTTGGTGTAGGCTCCGTTTTGGAGCGCCCAAGTCACGGAGTGGGTCTGGCCACCCGAAGCCATCTGATAGGGTTTCCAGAAAATCACCTCGTTGACGGCGGACAGATCGATCTGTCCGAACATATTGAGATATGGGTTAGGAGTATCGGTGGTTGACTGTTGGAGCAGACCGTTATTGGTCGTCAGCGTGGTGGCGTCGGCTACTATTTTGGCTGAGGTCATTGCCGTCGTCAGGAAGAACTCGATCTCGGCGTCGATGCCACCTAACGGGAACTGGTAACCGGCGTTGTACTCCTTCTCGGCTCCGGGCCATCCGGGCCCGTTGGGAACGAACGGCGTGCCTTTGAAATACTTGAGCCATGTGCCTTCGTGTAAAGCGACCCTCGATTTGAGCAGGTGTACCGCCCGGGGCGTGATGTGGGTCGTGGGCTTGGTGGGGCTGAGCAGTTCGAGCGCCCGGTCGAGGTCTTCGAGGATGAAGTGGGCCACGTCGGTGCGGGGAGCCCTCTTGCTTGCCTCCACCAGAGCTTCGAAATTGTTGGGCACGATCTCGGTGATGATGGGAAAGTCGCCAAAAGCATGCAACTTACGGAAGTATGTCCATGCCCTAAGGAAATACATCTCGCCGATACTGTGTCGAATCGAAACTTGGTCACCCGAGATCTGGCCAGCTTCGAACTTGGGCAGCACGAAGTTGAAGAAGTAGTTGGCTTTGTAGATGTGGGTAAAGTTCCACTCACCGAGGCCGTCATCCTGATCGTAGGGATTCGTATTGTCATCGGTAGGCGTTCTCCAACCCTCTTTCAGCCAGTGCCCGCCGGCACCCTTGTTCATCTGGCTGTCGGAATCGCTGTCGTTACCGTAGGCGCCGTAGCTCCATCCGCCATGAAGCCAATCTCTGAACGGCGATGTGCCCACACCACCGGGTTGGATTGCGTTATTGACATAGGCCTCCAACTGATCGGATGTGTTGAAATAGACCTCGGGGGAGACCCCGGTTTCGGGCTTCAGATCGAGATTCAAACAGGACGTCTGAGTCGAAACTACTGCCCCGATGGCGATCAATCCTAATATTTTAATACGTTTCATTGTCGTGATCTTGATTAGAAGTTAATATTTACACCGAATGAGAACACTTTGGAGAGAGGATAGATACTGCCGTTGTTGCCGCCGAACAGCGTCTCAGGATCGTATATGTCCAAGAGAGAAGTTATCGTCATAAGATTTTCGGCCGAGAAGAATACCCTTACTTGTTCTATCGAAGCCTTTTGCGTCCATCGGGTGGGGAGGGTGTAGCCGATCTGAAGGTTTTTAAGCCTTATATAGGCGGCGTTTTGCAGATATCTGGTCTGAACCTGGGTGTTGTAGCCTCCTCCTTTGGGCTTTGCGAAATATGGGTTGTTTGTATTTTCGGTCATGTAACCATTGTCCACAGACCATGTGTCCTTGTCGCGCCACGAGTCGAGGTGTACGGTGAAACAGTTCTGCCACCACACGTTGCCCATTCCGCCCCAGAAGAATGAATTGTTGCCCCCCGAGGCGTGCCAGTCACGTTTACCCACACCCTGGAAGAAGGCCCTGAAGTCGAATCCTTTCCATTGAGCCGTCAGGTCGAGCGAGAATGTGTACCTGGGGGTGTCGTTACCGATAATTTTGCGGTCGCCCGTATCGAAGAGCGTGTTGGCGCCCCGATCTATCCTGCCATTGCCGTTGAGGTCTACATACATGATGTCGCCTGCCCCCCATCTGCCTCCCCCATCGATGTAGTCCTGGTTCGTGGTGGCCAAGTGTGCGTCCATTTCCTCTTGCGTGCGTGCCATTCCTTTTGTCACGTAACCCCAGATATTACCCACTTTCTGGCCCGGATAATGGGTGCCGATTGCCCCGGTGGGGTTGTTGGGGAATTTGAGAACGGTGGTGGTGTAGTCGGACAACATGGCTCGGACACCGTAGCTAAAACCGTTTGGAAGCCTGTCGTTCCAGCCTATGCTGATTTCGAAACCAGTATCCTTCGATTCGAGACTGTTCGTGTACGGCGGGCTGACACCGATAACGGCGGGCTGCCTGAGCGGGCTTCCCATCTGGTCGGAGTTGCGGCGGCTGAACCAGTCGAACGATCCGGTCAGACGATCTCTGAGCAGGGCGAAGTCGAAGCCGACGTCGGTGGTGACGATCTCCGACCACATCATGTAGGGATTCTCAAGCGTGCCTGAAGACGAGGCCTGGTTGGGTCGCGAGGCCCCGTTCCACCACCAATTTCCGCCGTTTCCGCCCGCACCGATACCCATGAGGGTGTAGGTGGGATATTGACCCTGGGTGTTCTGGTTGGCTATCGTACCGTAGGATGCGCGAAGTTTCAACATATTGATCCAACCGCGGGTCGAGGCCATGAAGTTCTCCTCGGCGATGTTCCATCCCGCCGACACCGAAGGCGCCCACACCGCGCGGTGGCCGGCGCGGAATCGCGACGTTTCGTCGTAACGCAGGTTGGCTTCGAACAGATAGCGGCGTTTGTAGTCGTAGTTGATACGGCCGAATATACCGTACATAGCCGTCTTCCATAGATGGGCACCTTCGAGAGTTGGAGGAACATGAGTTCCGGCCATGTTGGTATCGGAGGTCAGGCCGATATATGGCAGGTCTTCGAACATGACCCCGCGCTTCCTGATACCGTACCCCTTAGACTGTTCGCTCACCTCCTGCAAGCCCGCCATCACCTTGAAGTTGTGGTCTTCGGCGATCTTGAACGAGTATTCCGAGAAAAGGTTCAGTGTGAACTGGTCGCGGAAGGTCGCATTATTCTGAATGGAACTTTCGCCCGTGGTTCGTGCAATGAGATTGCCGTCGACATCCCAATGTCCGCCGTCGCCGCCGTAGGTCGGGTATCCCACGCGATGGTTGTCTTCGTAGCGTGTCACGTAGGCCGCTTCGAGAGTCGTGCGCCAGTTGTCGATCGGTTCGAACACCATCTGGACACGCTGGGTAATGTTGTCGGTCCTTCTGACTTCGTTGCCGCCTAATTCGGCCCTCAGGGGCAGGCGGGCTCTCAACTTACCATTGCCGTCGTAGAGCGGTAGCAGCGGCCATGTTTGGCGCCCCACATCTCCATAGTTGTACATATCCGTGGGTCTGTCGTAGATGTCGCGGTTGAACCTGACATTGTAGGTGAAGTCGATCCAATCGAGTACCTGATAGCCGATACGGGCGTTCACCGAATATCTGTCGAAGTTGTCGCTGCCGAAACCCATAAGACCTGTCTGGTCGGCATAGTTGACCGAGGTGTAGTAATTCACGCGGCCCTGGGCTCCGGAAAGGCTCAGATTGTGCTCCTGCGCGAAAGCATACTTTTTAAACAGCTCATCGTAGTAGTCGATGTTGTTGAAACCGCCGATCTTCACGTCGCTGCCGTTCGGGTCTACCCCCCACGGGTCGAAGCCCTCTCCCCAGCGTTGTCCCTCGGTGGTACCGCCGTTCTTGTATATGGTGTTCGCGAACTTGCCAGCCTGGAAGTCCACCATCGCCTGCATCCATTCGGGACTGAAGTGCATACCTCCGCCACTGTTCACCATATTGTCGTTGTAGTAGGCGGCGAATGTCACCGAGTCGGGCGTTTCGGGGAGCTTGGTGGGTGTACTCCACCTGAAGTTGTTGCTGTAATTAACCCTGGTTTTTCCCTGCGCGCCGCGCTTGGTGGTGATCAGGATCACACCGAACGCCGCTTTCGAACCGTAGATCGAGGCTGCCGCGGCATCCTTGAGCACGGTGACGTTGTCGATGTCGGAAGGGTTGATCCTGTTGATGTCGCCTTCGATACCGTCGATAAGCACGATGGGGTTGGTCACTCCGTTGGCGGAGTTGTTACCAGTGGCGATCCCGCCGCGTCCGCGGACATT
This sequence comes from Alistipes sp., assembly GCA_031285485.1. Classification (GTDB taxonomy): domain Bacteria; phylum Bacteroidota; class Bacteroidia; order Bacteroidales; family Rikenellaceae; genus UBA940. Next base: position 3,515 of record JAITWC010000024.1, on the reverse strand, counting down.
GATGGAGGGGGTCTGGTCGATGGCGCCATTGGTTTGGGTGATGTTTAGCCCCGGGACCAGACCCTGAAGCATCTGGGAGGCGAACATCACGGGACGGTCCTTGATATCCTCGGCGGTAGCGATACCGTAGGAACCGGTCAGGTTGCCTTTGGTCTGGGTGCCGTACCCGATCACGACGACGTCGTCGATCTGTTCGGCCGCCGTCTCCAGCACGATGTCGACCCGTGTTCGTCCGCCGACGGCCACCGTCTGGTCGACGTAGCCGAGGAACGAAACGGTCAGCGAACCGTCGCGCGGGACGCGGATCGAATAATTGCCCTCGCCGTCGCTGACGGACGCCACCGAGGTGCCCTCCACAACGACCAGCGCTCCCGCGACGGGCGCTCCGGCACCGTCGCTGACGGTTCCGGTCACTGTCAGATCCTGCGCTCGGGCACCCACCGCAGCCAGCGAGAGCGACACCGCAACGAGGAACGACTTCAAAAGAGTAGATTTTCTCATTGATTGTGTAATTTTAGGTTAATATACAGGGTTGTAAAATGGTTTTCGTCGTTGCCACTTGTGTGGCAACCCCCAAACACAGCGCCGCCCACCCCGGAACGGGGTGAGCGGCGGGTGGAACGATCGAAATATGTATAAAATTTAACGGATGGGGGGGTAAAAATACAACATCCGGTGCCGGCAACGCACCCGGTGACGGGCGGGATCCGTGTGGTGTCGTATGTTTCATACGAGGTCATAGCGCAAATATAGCAAAAATTTCGTAAAAACAGCAAAAATGCGGATTAATACCTGAACATTCCTCACAATATGCACTTTACCGAATGCTGACACCTTACAGTCAGTAATTTATCTCCTGACTACTTCACAGATAGGAAAATTTTAGTACCTTTGCACCGTCATAATTATTTGTGTGAGACATCATGAGCAAAGGAAATAAGATAAAAGCGGAAGAGTTGGCCGGGACGGGCGATCTATTCGAGGGAACGCACCAGGTGATCCCCATTGTGTCGGCCGATGATGATGACATGCCGATCGACATCAAGATACCCAGCGTGATACCCATCCTGACGCTGCGTTCGTCGGTACTCTTTCCCGGCGCAATAACCCCCATCACCGTCGGCCGAGAGAAATCGATGCGCCTCGTCCACGACGTCGACCAGTCGGGGGGGGTGCTCGGTGCCGTGCTGCAACACGAACACAGCCTCGACAACCCCTCGCCCAAAGACCTTTACAGCGTCGGCACCGCCGCTCGTATCCTCAAGATACTCGAAATGCCCAACGGCAACCTCACCGTCATCCTCCACGGCCTCGAAAAGATCGAGATCATGGAGTACATCACCTCCGAGCCATATCTGAGGGCGTCGGTGATCCCGGTGAGGGACATTGCGCCCCCTAAAGACCACGTTGAGTTCGGCGCTTTGGTCGACTCGATCCGCGACATTGCCCTCGAAATTATCAACATCTCGCCCGGCATGCCCAAAGAAGCCGCCTTCGCGATCAAGAACATAGACTCAAGGCGCGGCATCATAAATTTCATCTGCACTAACTTCGACCTCAAGGACTCCGACCGGCAGAAACTGCTGGAGGCCCCGGGTCTGCTCGCACGGGCAAAACGACTGCTCGAAATTCTGCTCAACGAACAGCAACTGGTCGAGTTGAAGAACAACATTCAGGGAAAAGTGAAGCAGGAAATCGACAAACAGCAACGCGACTACTACCTGCGGCAGCAAATCACCACCATCCAGGAGGAATTGGGCGAAGGATCGAGCGACGAGATCGAGAAGATGCGCGCCAAAGCCAAGGGCAAGAAGTGGAGTAAGGAGATGGCCGACATGTTCGAAAAGGAACTGTCGCGGCTCGAAAGGCTCAACCCCGCCGTGGCCGAACACAGCGTGCAAACCACCTACCTCAACCTGTTGCTTGAACTTCCGTGGCAGGAGACCACCGAGGACAACCTCGATCTGGTCCGAGCCCGCAAACAACTCGACAAAGACCACTTCGGGCTCGACGAGGTGAAAGACCGAATACTCGAACACCTCGCGGTGATAAAGCTCAAAGGTGACCTCAAGTCGCCCATACTCTGCCTCTACGGCCCTCCGGGAGTCGGCAAAACATCGCTGGGCAAGAGTGTGGCCGAGGCACTGGGCCGTAAGTTCGGTCGGATAGCGCTCGGGGGTCTGCATGACGAGGCTGAGATCCGCGGACACCGCCGCACATACATCGGCGCCATGCCGGGACGGATAATCCAGACCATCCGCCGCGCCGGTTCGTCGAACCCCGTCATTATCCTCGACGAGGTGGACAAGGTGGGGCGCGGAAATCATAGCGACCCGTCGAGTGCGCTTCTCGAAGTGCTTGACCCCGAACAGAACACAACGTTCCACGACAACTACCTCGATGTCGAATACGATCTGTCGAAGGTGCTGTTCATAGCCACCGCCAACGACACGAGCGCCGTAAACCCCGCCCTGAGAGACCGCATGGAGATGATCGACATCCCTGGTTACCTGCTCGAAGACAAGGTGCGGATAGCGCAGCAACACCTGTTGACCAAACAACGCGGCGCGCACGGCATTCCGGAAGACGCGCTCACAATTCCCGACACCTCGCTCGCCAAGATAGTGAGCGAATACACCCGCGAGTCGGGAGTGCGCTTGCTTGACAAACACCTCGCCAAAATAGCCCGCTACCGCGCAAAGCAGATAGGCTTCGGCGAGGAATACACGTCCGAGATCAGCGCCACCGACGTCGAAAAAATTCTCGGCGTGCCCAAGTATCTGCGTGACGAGTACGAGGTGGGCGGAATTGTAGGCGTCGTTACGGGACTGGCCTGGACCCAGGTGGGCGGCGACATTCTCTACGTCGAAAGTATCCTCACACCCGGCAAGGGAGAACTGCACCTCACCGGAAACCTCGGCGAAGTGATGAAAGAGTCGGCCACCATAGCCCTTGAATGGGTGAAGGCCCATCACGCCGAACTCGGCATCGACCCCGAGATGTTCAAGACGCGCGACCTCAACATCCACGTCCCCGAAGGAGCCATTCCCAAGGACGGCCCCTCGGCGGGCATCACGATGGTCACTTCGATAGTGTCGAGCTACACCGGCCGCAAGGTGAAGGAACGCATCGCCATGACCGGCGAAACCACCCTTCGGGGCCGCGTGATGCCTGTGGGTGGGATTCGAGAAAAAATTCTAGCCGCCAAACGCGCCGGAATTACCGACATCATCTTGAGCGAGGACAACCGCAAGGATATCTCCGAGATCAGGGAGCAATATGTGGCTGGCATGAACTTCAGTTTCGTGAAGAACAACGACGAAGTGCTCGCATTGGCACTGGATTGAATCTGGAAACACCCATGACGTCTTAAGTCGTCAAAGAGGATATAAAATGTAGGTTCAAGATGCGAATAAATGCATTAAATTTGCGTAACTATGTGAAGCATAATGCGCAACAAGTACATAAAAAACACGAAAATTTCGGAGGCTCAATTTCGAGTGGTTTTGAAGTTG
>JAITWC010000174.1 GCA_031285485.1 Alistipes sp. | reverse complement strand
CGGGAGCGGATCGCACGGTTTCAGATGATCATCGCAGTTTGTTGCGGTGGAAGTGGGGAGCGACGCAGGCGGCGAACCACACTATGGCGACGGCCGAGATGGCGATGTCGAACCAGTAGATCGTGCCGAGGCCCCAGCGGTCGGCTATGCGGCCGCCGAAGAACATCCCCAACCCGATGCCCACATCCCAGCCCGTGAGGTAGGTGGCGTTGGCCGTGGCGCGGCGGTCGTTGGGTGCGAGGTCGACGAACAGGGTGTTCGACGCCGGGAAGATCGTGCCGTAGCCGAAACCGATGAGAAACGCCGCCGCGAAATAGAGCGCGTAGCCCGCGTGGAGGTGCCAGCCCGCGGCCATTTCCAGAAACGCCTCGCAGACTATACCCACGAAGACGATTATCATACCCTGAAGTATCACTTGGGTGATCTGCCCGCGGTCGACGCGCTTGCCCGACCCGATGCGCGAGATTATCAGACCCACCGCCATCACGGTGAAAAAGTAGGCGGTGTTGGCCGTGAGACCCACCTCGCCCGCGTGCATCGCGATGAAGGTCATCGTCATGCCCCACGGAATGGCCATAGGGATCATGGCGATGGCCGCCGGAATGCCCTTGCGCAGGAAAAAACGGTCGAGCGACACTCCGCGGTTCGACGTCTTGGGCTGCACCCGCGGGGCCTTCACGCTCCCCGCGAAGATCAGCCCCAGACCGCCCGACGCCAACGCGCAGTAGAAGATGGCGTCGTAGTTGTGGGCCGCGGCGACGAAAAGGCCGATCATCGGGCCGACGCTCATAGCCAGATTGTTCATAACCCCGTAGTAGCCCAGCCCTTCGCCGCGCCTCGACGACGGCATGATGTCGATCACCAGAGTGTTGCCCGTCGTGGTGACCATGCCGAACAAAACCCCGTGCGCAACCCTCAGCAGTCCGAAAACCAGCAGCGTTCCCGCCACCAGATAGCCCGTGAAAAAGGCGATGAACAGAAAGTAGGCAACGATGTATAGCGGCTTGCGGGCGAATGTGTCGGCGATCCACCCCGCGAACGGACGGACGCACAGCACCGCCACGGTGTAGCACGACAGGATGATGCCGATTGTGGTGCGGCCCGCCCCGAACACCTCCTCAAGGTAGAATGGCAGCGTGGGCACAAGGGTGTAGAAGGCGAAACACATCAGGAAGTTCGCAATGCAGATCTGCACAAAACTCCGCGTCCAAAGCCTCTCGCGAGGGGCTTCGTCGATCACGGCCGGTTGGTTGTTCATCTAATCGTCGGGCTAAGAAATTATATGGGAGTTGATTCGGATCACGTCGGGGGCGAAGTCGGCCATCTCGCAAACCTCGATCCCCGCCTCCGACAGCCGGCGCACCCCCTCACAGCGGACGAATCTGTCGGGTTCACGGAGCGCGAACACCACACGTGCCACACCGTGGCGGATTATCAGGTCGGTACACGACTCCTCTTTCGACTTGCGCACCGTACAAGGTTCGATGGTCGAGTAGATGGTTGCTCCGCGGAGGTCGGCTCCGGCGGCGAGGGCCTTGGCGATGGCCTCCTCCTCGGCGTGGTTTTCGGGAGCCGTCTCGCCGGTGTGGCCATCGAACTTCTTTCCGTCGCGAGTGACCACCACCGCCCCCACACGGTAGCGCATGGGCGAGATCTCGCACCGGCGGCTGTTGTCCATCGCACGGACTATGCGGTTGCAGTCGGCGCGGTGCCGGGTGCGGTTGACGTAGTGCATCACCGCCGTCTGGCCAAGTTGCTCGGTATTGACGAGGGTCATGGGCGGATAGTCGCCGTCGAGAACGAGCCTCGGCGCGGCGTAATCGCCCACGAAGACGGGAGCCACGGCGAGCCGGAATTCGTCCCAGTTCTTCTCGCGCAGGAACATCGACAGCACGCTGCTCCCGCCCTCGACCAGTATCGTTTCCACACCCATCTTGCGCAGTTGGCTGAGGATAACGGTGGAGGTAAGCTCGGGGCGCGAGATCACCGTGGCCACCTCCGAAAGTTGCGAGGAGACCGTGCCGTGGGTGAAGACAACCTTTTCGCCCTCGCCCTCGGTGAAGAACTTCAGGGTGGGGTCGAGACGGCCGCTGCCGCTCACCGTGACCTTCATTATGTCGGCCGAGCGCCCCTCGGCAGTGCGGCGTCGGCGCAGTTTGTCTTCGCGGATCACCAGCGACGGGTTGTCGCGGCGGAGGGTTTCGGCTCCTACGAGTATCGCGTCGCAATCGGCGCGGAGGGCGTAGATGGCGCGCCAATCCTCGGGCGAGGAGAGGATCAACCGCTCTCCCCCGGAGTTGTCGAGATAGCCGTCGACGGAGACCGCCGCTGAAAGAATTATTCGCATCGCTTCAATGTAATGACAGTTATCTCCCCCCTTGCCCCTATTCGCATCGGATAACCGACACATCCTATGCCGTCGTTAACGTACAGCATACTATTTTTTTGTCCTCCGTTTTGCTCTCCTCCCGAGGTGTATTTTCCACTCCACTCGTCGTACATGTACTGTGCCGGCGACCACTCGCGCCTTAAAAGACGCAGCTTGGTCTGCATGGCGTGGACGTGGCCCGAAAGCACCACGTCTCCCCTGCCCCGCTCCACGATCTGCCCCCACAGCCGCGGGGTGTGGGCCAGCACCACGTTGAACGGATCGCCCTCCACCCTCTCGAACGCCGCCCCGATGTCGGCCCCGGCCAGCGTCTCGTTGTGGCTGTTGAGCCGGCGGTCGTGCGGATAGTCGAGCCCCGTGAGGAGTATCGAGTCGCCCCCGCGCCGGATCCAAGTCGAACGGTCGGAGAGCATCCCCCATCCCGTCGCCTCTATCTTTTCGGTGAGACGGGCGAAGTTCTCCTCGGGAGTCAGCCCCGAGCCGGGCCGGATGTAGAAGCCCAAATCGTGGTTGCCCCACGCGCCCCACACTCCGTCTGGGGCGTCAATGGTGCCGAGTATCGCGACGAGTTCCGGGGATAGTTCCTCATGGCTGATGTTGACCAGATCGCCCGTCTGCACAACCATGTCGGCCCCCAGCCCGGCGACAGTCTCCGCGAGACGCCCCAACTGCGCGGCCGGACGCATCATCGTGCCGATGTGGACGTCGGAAAACTGCACTATCCGGTAGCCGTCGAAGGCCGCCGGAACCCTTGGAGAACACACCTCGACCTGCTTCACCCTCGTGCGCGTGCGCCCAACGGTGGCCCCGCAAATCATAACCGTCATCACCACGGCCGACAACACCAGTCCCGCGCAACGCAACGGCCACACCCTGCGCCGAAGGATCCGGCCCAAACCGTAATCGGCCACCCCTCCCACGGTGTAGAGCGCCTTGGGTACGAAGGTCAGGAAAAACAACCACACCAGCCACATGACCGACACGATGCCAATGTGTCCGCCACGGCCCGAGGCTCCGTAGATCGTCAGGGCGGTGAGCGCCGCACCGTCGCTCACGACGGCGAAAACGATGTACCACAAGCGCATCCGCACACGCCGCACGCGCACGGCGATGAGGCTGCGATAGATATAAGTGTCGGTAACAAGTGCCGCCAGAAAAAGCGTCAATACAATCCACCTCATAGGTAAACGAGTTTTGTAGATATTCCCCCCGGTGTGTTAATTATGGCCGCAAATGTACGTGAAAAGTATCAGAAAAAGTCCAGCCTGCCGAATCTTTTCCTGTTTTTATCGGTTTTTTAACAACGAGGTTTGGTTTTTTTAACATTTGTATTATACATTTGTAGTCAAAATATATATCGCCCTATGAAAATCAAAAAGATCGTGCTGCCCGACAGCGAAATGCCCCGGCAATGGTACAACATCGTGGCCGACATGCCCAACAAACCGCTGCCCCTGCTCCACCCGGGAACCAAACAGCCGGTGTCGAAAGAGCTCATGAACCGGATCTTCGTCGAGGAACTCGTCAATCAGGAGATGTCCGCCGAGCGGTGGATCGACATTCCCGAACCCGTTCGGAACGTCTACAAGATATGGCGCTGCACGCCGATGGTGAGAGCCGCCGAACTCGAAAAAGCGCTGGGCCTGCCTGCCGGGATCAGGATATACTTCAAGAACGAGAGCGTCTCGCCAGCCGGATCGCACAAGCCCAACAGCGCCGTGGCGCAGGCCTACTACGCCTCGCAGCAGGGCCTGCACCGCATGACCACCGAAACGGGCGGCGGACAGTGGGGATCGGCGATGGCGATGGCCGCCGAGATGTTCGGGCTCGACCTGAGGGTATACATGGTCAAGGTGAGTTACAACCAGAAGCCCTACCGCAAGATGATGATGAACACGTGGGGCGCCGACGTGTTCGCCTCGCCGAGCGACACCACCGACGCCGGCCGCGCGATGCTCGCCGCCGACCCCGACGACGGGGGTACGCTCGGAGGTGCGATCTCGGAAGCGGTGGAGATGGTGATGAAGAACGGGGACGCCCGGTACTGCCTCGGCTCGGTGCTCAACCACGTGTTGCTTCACCAGACCATAATCGGCGAGGAGGCGATGCGGCAGATGGAGATGGCGGGTGAGTATCCCGACGTGGTGATCGGCTGCTTCGGCGGCGGGTCGAACTTTGCGGGGATCGCTTTCCCGTTCCTGCGCGAGAACCTGTCGAAGGGTCGCGGGACGCGCCTGATCGCCGCCGAACCGACGTGTTGCCCGAAACTTACCCGGGGCGAGTTCCAGTACGACCACGGCGACTCGGCGGGGCTGACGCCGCTGATCCCGATGTTCACCCTGGGCCACGCGTTCCACCCGGCCGACATCCACGCCGGGGGCCTGCGCTACCACGGCGCGGGGGCGATCGTGAGCCAGCTGCTGAAGGACGGGCTGTTCGAGGCGGTCGATATAGAGCAGGTGGAGTCGCTGGCGGCGGGGGTGCTTTTCGCCAAGACCGAGGGGATAATTCCGGCTCCCGAGTCGACCCACGCCATCTGTCAGGCGATCCGGGAGGCGCGCGCGGCGCAGGAGGCGGGCGAAGACCGCACCATTCTGTTCAATCTTTCGGGCCACGGCATGATCGACCTCTACGCCTACGAGCAGTACCTGGGCGGCGCGCTGAAAAACTACGTCCTCACCGACGCCGAGATCGCAACGACCGTCTCGACCCTCGAAAAGTTGATCTGACGCGGTGTATTCCCCCGGCGGTGACGGCATCCTTTGCTGGGTGCCGTTTTTTCGTTAGCTTTGCGCATCCGGAACACCGCCGGAGGAGTTTAATCGACCGGTGACGGAGCAAAAACACCGTCGGGAAAGTTTCATCGACCGGTGACGGAACCAAAACAACGTCGGGAGAGTTTCATCGACCGATGACGGAGCCAAAACACCGCCGGGGAAGTTTCATCACTCGATGGCGAAGCCAAAAAGCTGTCGGGACGCTTTCGGCCACGGCCGACGGAACCAAAACACCACCGGAAACACGCCGGTAACTTCGGACGCAATAAAATATCGAACATTATGGGCAGACCTCTTGCAGAACGCCTCAGGCCGCAGGCGCTCGACGAATATATCGGGCAGGAACACCTCGTGGGAAAGAACGGCGTGTTCCGCCGTTTCATGGAGACCGGCAACGTGCCGTCGTTCATCCTGTGGGGGCCGCCGGGAGTGGGCAAAACCACGCTCGCGCGCCTCGTGGCCAACTCGCTCCAACGCCCCTTCTACACCCTCTCGGCCGTCGCCGCGGGGGTCAAGGATGTGCGCGAGGCGATCGACAGCGCGCGCAAACAGCAGTTCTTCAACACCCCGTCGCCGTTCCTGTTCATCGACGAGATCCACCGCTTCAACAAGAGCCAGCAGGATTCGCTCCTCGGCGCCGTCGAGCAGGGCGTGATCACGCTCATCGGCGCAACGACCGAAAACCCGTCGTTCGAGGTGATCTCGCCGCTGTTGTCGCGTTGCCAGGTGTACGTGCTCAACCCCATGAACGACGCCGAACTGCGGACGCTGCTCCACCGCGCCGTGGAGACCGACGCCGAGTTGCGGGAGCGCGGGGTCGAAGTCGTAGAAACCGAAGCGCTGCTGCGTTTCAGCGGGGGCGACGCGCGCAAACTGCTCAACATACTCGACATTCTCGCCGCCTCGACCGACGGCAGGATAACCATCTCCGACAAAAGCGTCACCGACGCCCTGCAACAGAACATCGCCCTCTACGACAAGAACGGCGAACAGCACTACGACGTCATCTCGGCGTTCATCAAGAGCGTGCGCGGGAGCGATCCCAACGCCGCGGTCTATTACCTCGCGCGGATGCTTGCCGGCGGCGAGGAGCCGCGGTTCATCGCGCGGCGGTTGGCGATCCTGGCCGCCGAGGACATCGGCCTTGCCAATCCCAACGCGCTGCTCATGGCCAACGCCGCCTTCGACATCGTTCACAAGATTGGCATGCCCGAGGCGCGCATAGTGCTGAGCGAGGCCACGGTCTATCTCGCCAACTCGCCCAAAAGCAACGCCTCGTACATGGCCATCGAGCGGGCGACGGCGTTTGTGAACGGCGACACGACCAACCGGCCCGTGCCGCTACACATCCGCAACGCCCCCACTTCGCTGATGAAAGACCTGGGGTACCACAAGGGATACAGGTACGCCCACGACTTCGAGGGCGGGTTCGCCGAGCTGGAGTTCATGCCCGCCGGGCTGGAAGGCACGCGATTCTACGAGCCCAACACCGACAACGCAACCGAAGTGCGTTTCGCCGAACGCATCGCACAACTCTGGAAGGGGAAATATTGAAATATCCGATCGTGAAACGTAATCAAAGACGCAACAATGACTATCATTCAGCTTGAGTATCTTTTGGCGGTGGCCAACTGCGGCAGTTTTTCGCTGGCCGCGCAGCAGAGTTTCGTGACCCAGCCCTCGCTGTCGATGCAGATCAAGGCCCTCGAAGAGGAGCTCGGGGTGATCCTGCTCGACCGCACCAAGAAGCCCGTCATCCCCACCGAGACGGGCGAGGTGGTGATCCGCAACGCGAGAGAGGCGCTCAAATCGTACAACTACGTTCGCGAATCGGTCAACGAACTGAAGGGCGAGATCGCCGGAACGCTGCGCCTCGGGGTGATCCCCACCGTGGGGCCGTATCTGCTGCACCGGTTTATCCCGGCGTTCATCGGGAAATACCCGAAGATAGAGCTCGACATCTTCGAGATGGAGATCGCGCCCATCACGGACGCACTGCAAAGGGACGCGCTCGACGCGGCGCTCGTGGCAAGCGGCACCACGCCCGACGGCATCATGGAGTACGAACTTTTCAGCGACCGGTTCCACATGTACGTCTCCCCCTCCAACGATCTCTACGAGCGGTCGAACGTGAGGATCGAGGATATCGACATGAGACAGCTGATCCTGCTGTCGCGGGGCCACTGCCTGCGCGACCAGGTGTTGGAACTGTGTCAGGCCCACCGGACGGCGCGTTCGAAGTACAACTTCGAGTGCGGCACGATGGAGACCGTGATGCGGATCGTGGACTGCACCAACAGTGTGACCGTGCTGCCCGAGATGGCGGCGGCGTTCGTGCCCGAGGAGCGGCGCGGACAGATCAAGACGCTCGCCAAGGGTGCGATGTCGCGCAGGATCGCGCTGGCCGTGCGGCGCACTTACGTGAAACATTCGATAATCACGGCCCTGAGAGACTCCGTGCTTGAGGCGGTGAAACCGCGTTAGCGGCGAACGCGGTCGTTGCGGGGCTCCCGCAACGGCCAAAACAACTTGCGTGGCGCTTGCGGGGCTCCCGCAACGGCCAAAACAGCTAGCGGGCCGCTTACGGGGCTCCCGCAACGACCAAAACACCTTGCGGGGCGCTTGCGGGGCTCCCGCAACGACCAAAACCGCTTGCGGGACGCTTCCGGGGCTCCCGCAACGACCAAAACAGCTTGCGGGGCGCTTGCGGGGCTCCCGCAACGACCAAAACAGCTAGCGGGACGCTTGCGGGGCTCCCGCAACGGCCAAAACAACTTGCGGGACGCTTGCGGGGCTCCCGCAACGGCAGAGATATGAAAAAAGTTCTTACCTTTGCGGTTCGATATGAAATGTGGAAAAATTTAACGGCTCTGTATGGATAAACTGCTCGAAACCGTAATCGAAACTATTAAGGACAAAAAAGGACAAAACATCGTCTCGCTCGACATGAGCGGCATGGACGGCGCGATATGCTCGCACTTCGTGATCTGCAACGCAGGCTCGACATCCCAGGTGGCCGCCATCGCGGCAGGAATCGAAGAGGAGGTGGAGCGCGCGTTGAAGACGCGGGTGTGGAGGGTCGACGGCGCGGCAAACGCACTGTGGATCGCGATGGACTACTTCGACGTGGTGGTCCACATATTCCAGACCGAAATGAGGACGTTCTATAAACTCGACGAATTGTGGGCCGACGCGCCGCTCACGAGATATGATTATGAAATGTAAACCGCAAATGGAAAACAATATCGAACAGCCGCAGCAGCAGGGGGGAGCTTCGCAGCCTCCGCAGGGGCCGCGAAAACAGCAGGGGCCCGGGGGGCCGGAAGGTCAGCCGAAAATGCCGGCCGGGCCGCGCAATCCCTTCATGTGGGGTTGGCTGGCCATTGCCGCCATTCTCACCGTGTGGATGATCATGGGCGACCGCGTGACTCCCGCCGAGACCGACTGGAACACCGTCAGGAGCGACATGATCAGCCGGGGCGAGGTGACGAAGATCGTGGTGGTGAACCGCGAGACGGCCGAAGTGTACCTCACCAAAGCCGCCGCCGAGCGCTACCGCAGCGTCGAGGAATACAGCAACATTCCCACCGGAGAGGACAAGGCACAGTTCAGGTTCACCATCGGGTCGGTCGACCTGCTGGCCGCCGACGTGGAGAAGGCGCGCGCGGAGTTCGCTACGGCGCTGCCGCTCGACTACCGCAACGACCGCGGGGGATGGGCGACGGTGCTCAACTGGCTGCCGATGATCTTCCTGATCGGACTGTTCTTCTTCATGATGCGCTCCATGTCGGGCATGATGGGCGGAGGGCCCGGAGGCCAGATCATGGGCGTGGGACGGGCCAAGGCGCAGGTGTTCGACAAGGAGAAACAGACCAAGGTCACGTTCAAGGACGTGGCGGGGCTGGAGGAGGCCAAGGTGGAGATCATGGAGATAGTCGACTTCCTCAAGAAACCCGAGAAATACAAGGAGCTCGGCGGCAAAATACCCAAGGGGGCGCTGCTGGTGGGGCCTCCGGGAACGGGCAAGACGCTGCTGGCAAAGGCCGTGGCGGGCGAGGCCGACGTACCTTTCCTGTCGATCAGCGGGTCGGACTTCGTTGAGATGTTCGTGGGTGTGGGCGCGTCGCGCGTTCGCGACCTGTTCCGTCAGGCTAAGGAGAAGGCTCCGTGCATTCTGTTCATCGACGAGATCGACGCCATAGGCCGCGCTCGCGGGCGCAACGCAGGTTACGGCAGCAACGACGAACGCGAGAACACCCTCAACCAGTTGCTCACCGAGATGGACGGCTTCGGCACCAACGCCGGGGTGATACTTCTGGCCGCGACGAACCGCTCCGATATTCTCGACAAGGCGTTGATGAGGGCGGGTCGTTTCGACCGGCAGATAGAGGTGGGCCTGCCCGAGTTGAAGGAACGAGAACAGATATTCGAGGTGCATCTTCAGAATCTGAAGCTTGCGCCCAACCTCGACCGGGGGTTCCTGGCGAAGCAAACGCCCGGTTTTTCGGGGGCCGACATCGCAAACGTGTGCAACGAGGCTGCGCTGATAGCCGCCCGCGGAGGAAAACCCGCCGTCGACAAGGAGGACTTCATGTCGGCCATCGACCGCATTGTCGGCGGGCTCGAAAGGCGTTCGCTGGTGATGAGCGACGAGGAGAAACGCCTCACCGCTTTCCACGAGGCGGGCCACGCCACGGTCAGCTGGTTCCTCAGGCACGCCGACCCGCTCATCAAGGTGACTATCATTCCGCGAGGCCGTTCGCTCGGCGCGTCGTGGTATCTGCCCGACGAGCGGCACAACACCACCCGCGAACAGTTCATGGACAAGATAGCGTCGCTGTTGGGCGGCCGCGTGGCCGAGGAGGTGTTCTTCAACACCTCGGAGACCGGGGCGCTGAGCGACCTCGAACGCGCCACGAAGATGGCCTACGCCATGGTGACGTACTTCGGCATGAGCGAGGCGCTGGGCAACATGAGCTATTACGACTCAAGCGGGTCGAGCGACATGGCGTTCACCAAGCCGTTCAGCGAACAGACCGCGCAGCAGATCGACGCCGAAACAAAACGAATTCTCGGAGAGGCCGAGGCCGCGGCTCGTGAGGTGATCACCCGAAACCGCACCGGCATAGAGACTCTCGCCGCACGACTGTTGGACAAGGAGACAGTGTTCAGCGAAGACCTCGAAGAGATATTCGGTGCGCGTCCCGAAGGCACGAACGAGGATGAGCGAGCGTAAGAATCACAACTTTCTGACCCGGACTGTGACCGGCCTCGTTTTCGTGGCCGTGGTGTTGGCGATGACGATGATCGGACGCGGAAGCTATCTGCTGCTGCTGCTGCTCGTGTGGTGCTGTTGTTCGATGGAGTTTATTGCCCTGACCCGGAGCCGCGGTGTGAAATGGGGCGGAGTGGCCTACATATTGCTGTGCATGGCGGCGATGTGGTTCTTCCCGGCGATCGGCGACGGCATGAGCGGCCACTCGCGCCTTTGGAACGAGTGGCACGGGTTGGCCGGAGAATGGCCCGCTGGTTGGGATATGCGCATCGCACCGGCTTTCATGACGGTGGTGTGGGCCAACGATGTTTTCGCCTATCTGGTGGGTGTGGCTTTAGGGCGGCATAAGATGGCTCCGCTGATCTCGCCTCACAAGTCGTGGGAGGGATTTGCAGGCGGCATAGTCGGTGCGACGGTCGTGGCCGCGGTGGTCGGACGGTTTTGGGCCGGTGGCGAAGTGTGGCTGTGGGCGCTGTTCGGAGTTGTGGTGGCTTGGGCTGCCGTGGCGGGCGATTTGGCAGAGAGCCGGTTCAAACGCGCCGCCGGAGTGAAGGACTCGGGACGGCTGTTGCCCGGACACGGAGGACTTCTCGACCGTTTCGACGCCACGCTAGGCGCTGTCCCTGTGGCGTTCGTGTTTCTACTTGTTACTACGCATTTTTCGAGATGAAGATAAGCAAAGAGGGCCGCGTCATTATTCCGGTGGCGTTAGTTGTGCTGGCGGTGTTGGCCGCCGGACTGTTCCTTTTGACGCTGATGGCCCTAACCCGCTGGGCAGATGGTTGGTGGGCCGGTGGATGGTGGCGGATCGCCGGGCCGGTGATGGGCTTTTGGGGTTTCGCAGCTCTTGTCACCTGGTGTTTCGTGATCGCGTTCTTCCGCATTCCGCAGAGGCCGCTTTTGGAGGACGGCGACGTGGTTTTTTCGCCCTGCGACGGCACGGTTGTCGTGGCCGAGGATGTTATGGAAAACGAGGTGACGGGCGAGAAACGGATTCAGGTGTCGGTCTTCATGTCGGTCACGAACGTTCATCAGAACTGGTTCCCCGTCGGGGGACGGACAACATATTTTAGGCACCACCACGGCAGGTTCATGGTGGCGTGGCACCCCAAGTCGTCGGATGATAACGAACATACCACGACCGCCGTGGAGACTCCCTCTCACGGGGTGATAGTTTTTCGACAGGTGGCGGGCATGGTGGCCCGGCGGATCGTTTCTTACGCCCGCGTGGGCGAAGTGGCGGTGCAGAACACGCCTTGCGGATTTATTAAGTTCGGCTCGCGGGTCGATCTCTACCTGCCTTTGGATGCCGAGGTATTGGTGGGATTGGGTGAGAAAGTGACGGGGGGACAGACGCCGCTTGCAAAATTGAAGGTATGATCGTCAAGGGAACGGTTGTGAGAGGAGACGGGCGCGGGCGCGGGCTCGGATGGCCGACGGCCAACATCGCTGTGCCGGACGATTTCGCGGCCGCCGACGGGGTTTACGCCGCGCGGGTGAAGATCGACGGTGAGTCCGGAACTTTTGCGGCGATGGCCAACCTGGGACGCAAGCCGACTTTCGGCGGCGGTGGTGACCGGGTTTTGGAACTGCACCTGTTCGACTTCGAGGGCGACCTTTATGGCCGCGAAATAAGCGCCGAACTCGTCCGACACATTCGCCCTGAAAGGAAATTCGGAAACCCCACAGCCCTGCGGGCACAGATCGCGGAAGACAGGAAATCAATCGAAAAAATATTATGTATATAGACGAAAAATTGCCATACCGGGTGACGGACATCGCGTTGGCGGAATGGGGACGGAAAGAGATCGAGATCGCGTTGCACGAGATGCCGGGGTTGGTGGCTCTGCGCCGGAAATATGGGGCTTCGAAACCGTTGCACGGCGCGCGCGTTATGGGTTCACTTCACATGACGATCCAGACCGCCGTGCTCATCGAGACGCTGATCGAGTTGGGCGCCGACGTGAGGTGGTGCAGCTGCAACATCTTCTCGACGCAGGATCACGCCGCGGCTGCTGTGGCGGCGGCCGGTGTGCCGGTGTTCGCGTGGAAGGGCGAGACGCTCGAAGAATACTGGTGGTGTACCGCAATGGCGCTGTCGTTCCCCGGCGGCAAAGGGCCGAACCTGATCGTGGACGATGGCGGCGACGCAACGTTGCTGATCCATAAGGGTTGGACAGCGGAGAATGATGCCGCCTCGCTCGACGGCCCGATAGGCAACCACGAGGAGAAAGTAATAGTCGACACCCTGCGAACCATCCTGAAAGAGGAGCCGCGTAGGTGGCACGACACCGTGGCCGAACTGCGAGGAGTGAGTGAGGAGACTACAACCGGAGTACACCGCCTGTACAGGATGATGGAGCGGGGCGAGTTGCTCGTTCCGGCCATCAACGTCAACGACTCGGTGACCAAAAGCAAGTTCGACAACCTCTACGGCTGCCGCGAGAGTCTGGCCGACGGCATAAAACGCGCCACGGACGTGATGATAGCCGGAAAGGTGGTCGTGGTGTGTGGCTACGGCGACGTGGGCAAGGGGTGCGCGCGGAGCATGAAGTCTTACGGCGCCCGGGTCATAGTCACCGAGATCGACCCCATCTGCGCGTTGCAGGCCGCGATGGAGGGTTTCGAGGTGATGACGGTCGAGGACGCGCTGCCCGAGGGTAACATTTGGGTGACGACGACCGGCAACCGCGACATCATTACGCTCGAACACATGCGGGCGATGCGCGATCAGGCGATAGTATGCAACATCGGCCACTTCGACAACGAGATACAGATGGATCGGCTGGAAGCAGAGCCCGGAGTTACCAGGATCGACATAAAACCGCAGGTCGACAAGTACACTTTCGCCGACGGACACTCGATCTTCGTGCTGGCCGAGGGAAGGCTCGTAAATTTGGGCTGCGCGACGGGCCATCCGTCGTTCGTGATGTCGAACTCGTTCACCAACCAGACACTTGCGCAGATCGAGTTGTGGACGAAACAGTTGGCCGTCGATGTCTATCGTCTGCCCAAGGAGTTGGACGAAGAGGTGGCACGGCTACATTTGGCGAATATCGGGGTGCGCCTCACCCGCCTCACCGAGTCTCAGGCGGAATACATCGGGGTCATGGTCGACGGACCGTACAAGCCCGATCATTATCGCTATTGAAAATGAAAAAACTCATCTCCACAGCGTTAGCCGCATTTTCAATCTTCAACTTTACACTTTCAACTCTCCCGGCACAGACGGTGTTGCCATTCGGGGGGGCGTTGCCTCGTTGGAATGAGACTAACCGTTTTCAGGCCGCGAGTCCGGCGGAGGCGGGGATGGACAGCGTGTATCTCGTGCGCATTGTCGACTCGATAGTGAGACGGGCGATCGAACTGAAGGCGTTTCCGGGGTGTCAGTTGTTCGTGGCTCGCAACGGCAAGGTGGTGATAGACGCGAGTTGGGGCCACCACGACTATTCGCGCGCCAAGGCCGTGGATAACGACCACCTGTACGACCTCGCATCGGTGACCAAGATGGCCGCCTCGACCCTCGCGCTGGCATGGCTTGCCGAACGACACAAGATAGAACCGGGCGACCGGCTGTCGCGCTGGTACCCACCGCTGCGTGGAACCGACAAGGCGCGTATCACGTTTCGCGAGGTGCTGACCCACCAGTCGGGTTTTCCGTCGGGCGTGCCGCGGCCGTGGCTGATGACGCGCGACTCGCTGCTGTTGGCCGTGCGCGATGTGCCGCTCCGCTCACGCATTTATCGCTATTCTGACCTGCCTTTTCTGCTTGTGCCCGAGATCGTGCGCGAGGCCGACGGACGCGACTTCGAGATGCTTTTAAGCCAGGAGTTCTATCGCCCGATGGGCGTGGGACTGACTTTCAATCCGCTCGATAAAGGTATCCCGCTCTCGCGCATAGTGCCCACCGAGGACGACAACACTTGGCGCATGGCCACTGTCCACGGCACCGTTCACGACGAAAGTGCGGCGGTGATGGGCGGGGTGTCGGGCAACGCGGGGCTGTTCGGGTCGGCGCGCGACGTGGCGGCGGTGATGCAGATGCTGCTCGACGGCGGAATCTATAACGGCATAAGGTACCTCTCGTCCGTCACCATAGAGCAGTTCACCTCCCGGCAGTATCCGGCGGGGAACAACCGGCGCGGACTCGGTTTCGACCGCCCCGCGCCCGGTAACGACACCCTGCCGTTCGAGGAGGCCTACCCCGCCCCGGCGGTTTCGCAGCGCAGTTTCGGCCACACCGGATTTACCGGCACCATTGCGTGGGCCGACCCGGAGTACGGGATAGTCTATGTGCTGTTGTGTAATCGCATAACCCCTTCGAGAACGAATCCTGCGTTCGTCGAAACGCGGGTTCGTTACTCTCTTCAGCAGGCCGTCTACGATGCTGTCCGCCGGTTCGAAGGCGGCGAGTAGGAGGGGCAGGGCGAGGATGATTTACCGTTTTCCGCGCCTGAAAACTTAACGTGGCCTGTAAAGTTGATCTCTCAGGCGAGGCGTGAAGCCCGCCCCGCGGATCGCCCGGCGGATCGCTCCGGCGTCCATGCCGTTGGTCGCGCCCGCCGATCGCACCACCCGCTCCTCGATCATGATCGATCCCAGGTCGTTGGCACCGCTGTGCAGGGCCATCTGGGCGGTGGATGTGCCCACGGTGAGCCAGGACGCCTGGATGTTGAGGATATTGCCCAGCACCAGACGGCTGAGGGCTATGACGCGCAGGTACTCCAGCGGAGAGAATCGCCTCTCCTCTCCCATTTCGGCGGCGAGCGGGGTTCCCGCGCCGCGGAATATCCACGGAATGAAGGCCACGAAACCGTGACTGCCGGCGGGCCGGGCGGCCTGCAAATCGCGTATGGCGATCAGATGGCGCACTATGTGCCGGGGTGTCTCCACGTGGCCGTACATCATGGTAGCGCTCGTGGGGATGTTCATCCTGTGGGCGGTGCGCATCACGTCGAGCCATTGGGCGGCGGTGGGTTTGCCGGGCGAGATGCGGCGGCGCACCCCGTCGTCGAGGATCTCGGCTCCCGCACCCGGCAGCGAATCGAGCCCGGCCGCCACGAGGCGTTCGAGGGTTTCTTCTATGGTGAGGTTGCCGATGCGCGCGATGTGGGCCACCTCGGGCGCACCCAGCGCATGGAGTTTCAACCGCGGGTAGAGTCGTTTGAGTTCGGAGAAGAGGCCGGTGTAGAAGTCGATCCCCAGACGCGGATGCAGCCCGCCCTGCAACAGCAACTGATCGCCTCCGAGGGCGAGGGTCTCCTCTATTCGCGGGATGTACTCCCCGACGGTGAGCGTGTATGCCCGTTCGGTCTCGTGGGGTTTGCAGTGGAAGTTGCAGAACAGGCAGCCCGAGATGCAGACGTTGGTGATGTTGACGTTGCGGTCGATCTGCCAGGTGACCGTTTCGGGGTCGGCGACGGTCGGCGTGCAGGTTCTCCCGGCCTCGCGACGCGCCTCGGCAAGCATGGCGTGCCGCAGTTCGTCGGCCGCCCCGGCAAGGCACCCGATCGGGGTGCGCTCCCACAGTCGGAGGGCCTCCGCCTCGGTGAGCTCCTCGCGCCGCAGCGCCCGGTCGAGAATCTTATCGTCGTTCATGGCGCAAAGATAGATATTCGCCGTACAAAGAACAAGGGAGTGGTTTTTGCAGCCGCGGGCGTCTGTCCGGCGGTGCTCCCCGCGCACAGTTCCGTCGAGACACTGAACAAACATGTAGAATATCTGAACGGTGCGGTCGATACGCTAAATTCGTGGTAGAATGCATGAACGGTGCAGTCGAGACGATAAACTCGCGGTAGAATGCTTGAACGGTGCAGTCGAGACACTGAACCCGTGGTAGAGTGCATGAACGGTGCAGTCGAGACGATAAACACATGGTCGAATTTCTGAACGGTGGGGTCGAGACGATAAACACAACGCATGAAAACCGTAACTAAAGAAGCCCTCCGGGTGGAGGGCTTCTTTTACTCGGCGCTGATGGCGTCCGAGGGGCAGGCGCCCGAGCAGGCGCCGCAGTCGATGCAGGCCGAGCCGTCGATCACATAAACATCGCCGGCCGAGATCGCCTCTACCGGGCATTCGTCGATACAGGTACCGCAGGCGGTGCACAGATCGGGATTGATTTTGTAAGCCATTGTTTTTCGGTTTTGTATTTTTAAATGTGGTCTGCAAATATAGCGCAACTTGAGATAACCGCAAAATTTCCCGCGAAATCTCTTGCCCGTTCCGTCTACAAACCGCTTTCGACCAACCGGGCTGCACGCGCGAGAGCCGCGTCGATGTGAGGCAACACGTTGTCGGGGCCGACGAGGGTCTCGATGCCCGTGCGGTGCAGCGTTTCGCGCACACTGTCGTTCACACCCGAGAGCAGCACCGTGATCCCCTCGCGCTGCGAACGGCGTACCAGACCGGCGAGGTTGTGCGCACCGGTGGAGTCGACGAACGGTACCTTACGCATTCGCACTATCCTGACCCGCGGTTTTTCGCCGATGTTTTTCATCACCTCGTCGAACTTGCCCGCCACGCCGAAAAAGAACGGCCCCTCGATCTCGTAGACCTCTACCCCGGCGGGCAGGGTGAGTTTGTCGGTGTCGACGCTCCCCTCGACATATTCCGCCCCGGCCACCTCGCGGCCGAACCGCGACACGGTCGACACCTCCGAGATGCGTTTGAGGAACAGCACCGCCGCCAGCAGCAGCCCGATCTCAATGGCGATGGTAAGGTCGAATATCACCGTCAGCAGGAATGTCGCCCCGAGAACCGCTGCACCGGCCCTCTCTCCGCGCACGAGCGACCGGAACTGTCTCCACTCGCTCATGTTGTAGGCAACCACCACCAGCACACCCGCGAGGCACGACATGGGAATGTGGCGCGTCAGGCCACCCAGAAAGAGCATGATGAGCAGCAGCACCACGGCGTGGACAATGCCCGCAACGGGCGAGCGGCCGCCGTTGTTGATATTGGTCATGGTGCGGGCTATGGCGCCGGTGGCGGGAATGCCGCCGAAGAATGGCGTCACGACGTTGGCAATGCCCTGGGCGATGAGTTCGGTGTTGGAGTTGTGGCGGTCGCCCGTCGCGCCGTCGGCCACGGTGGCACTCAGCAGCGACTCGATCGCGCCCAACATGGCGATGGTGAAGGCGGCGGGCAGCAGCGTGCGGATCATGTTGAAGTCTACCCGCGGCGCCTCGGCCGAGATGCTCATGGCGCCCAACGCGAAACGGTCGCCGATGGTCTCGATGCCCGCGCCAAAACCGGTGAAACGTTTGAGCAGCCACACCACCAACGTCATCAGCACTATGGCCACGAGCGAGCCGGGAATCTTTTTTGACAAGCGCGGCATCAGCACGATTATCGCGACGGTGAGAGCGCCTATACCGAACGCCCGGAGGTTGAACGAGGCGATGCTGTGGCCGTAGACCGCCCACTTGTCGATGAAGTCGGCCGGCACGTCGGCAATGCCGAGGCCCAGCAGGTCGTTGATCTGGGTGGCAAAGATGGTGAGAGCGATACCGCTGGTGAACCCCACGACCACCGGATATGGAATGAACCGGATGATCGCCCCGAACCTAAGCAGCCCCATCCCCACGAGCATAACGCCCGCCATGATGGTGGCCACGATCAGGCCGCTCGTGCCGAACTGCTGCACGATGCCGTAGACGATCACGATGAACGCTCCGGTCGGGCCGCCGATCTGGGTCTTCGAACCGCCCAGAAACGAGATTATGAACCCCGCTATGACCGCGGTGATGAGCCCTTTCTCGGGGGTGACGCCGCTGGCGATACCGAAGGCGATGGCCAATGGCAGCGCCACGATCCCCACTATGATGCCCGACATGATGTCGGCCGTAAGTTTCTGTCTTGAGTAACCCTCCCGAAACGTGTCGAACAGTTTCGGCCGGAAGATATCTTTGAACTCGTTTTTCATAACGTCGAATATGAATAGAGGCCGCAAATATACAACTATTTCGGATTCTAACGGCGGCAGATAGTGCGGAAGTCGCACCATTCGCAGGGGCGTGGATCGGGGGTTTGGGTGAAGGGTGTGGCGTGGTCGAACAGCGTGCCGAGGGTGGCGCGGAGCTCCTCCTCGAAGCCCTCCCCGCGGTGGACGTCGACCTGTTGCATTCCCGACCGCGGAGCGTCGCCCTCGCCGCCTGGTTTCGACATGTCGCGCACGTAATATAGGACGGGGGTGACGGGGACGCTCACGCCGGTGCCGCCGCCCCCGAGCATCATGGCGTAGAGGCCCATCTGCTGGAGCGCCGAGGCGTTGTTCTTCGGGTTGCCGGTCTTGTAGTCCACCACCCGCAGCGAGCCGTCGGGGAGGCGGTCGACACGGTCGGCAATTCCCGAAAAGAGGACGCTCCGGGGGGTTGCCGTTGCGTCGTTGTCGAACACGAACCGGGTGGAGACCCTCCGCTCAAGCCCGTCGACGGTGAACGGATCGGGCGACGAGGCGTCGCAGGGAAGTATGCCGCGTTCTATATATCTCTTTATGGTTTTGTGGGCCAGCAATATCGAGCCGCCCCAATTCTCGGGGCCACTCCCCTCGCCTTCGGGACACAGCTCCGCGACGGCCGCCGTCACCGAACGCTCCACCTCGGACGAGCCGACCAACGCCCCGATCATCGCGCGCGGGTCGCGAACCCCAACGAGCGGCGCGTAGAGCAACTGCATGGCGCGATGGAGAATGCTGCCCAAGAGCGCGCCGTCGATCTCCTCGACCACCACCTCCTCGGGTCGCAGGCGCGCCACGCCGCGGAAGTAGAACTTCAGCGGGCACTCGGTGTGGGTGAACAGCAACGACGGCGAGATGGTGCGGGTGTGGGCGAGAAATTCATTCAACGCCTCCATCACCGTCCCTTGTTTCGCCACCTCGATCGACTCCGGAGGCGACATGTTGACGTCGACGCCCACCGAAAGATGCTCCACCTCGTGGGGCGATTCGTAGTCGAGTTGCAGCAGGTAGCGGCTCGGCGATCCGGCGGTGCGGTCATCGGCGGTGCGCGACCACACGGCGTCGATCCGACTGGCGCGCGACACGAGGCGCATGAAGTGGTAGGCGTAAACCCCCTCGTGGTGTTCTGGCGTGGGGAGTCCGTATGCCGCCTTCAGGTTGTGGGGAATGAACGACGGCGCACCCACCAGACTGCCTGGCATGGCGGAGTCGCCCGCCGACAGGAAGATGATGTTGTCGAAGTCGAGCGCCCGCGTCTCCAGAATGCCCATCACCTGCACCCCCTCCAGAGGTTCGCCCTCGAATGGGATCGTCACCGACTGGAGCGATCGCCTCAACAGGCGGGCGTAGGTTTTGGTCGACAGGTCGATGGCGCACCCCTCAAGCGAGGCGGCGAGGCGGCGGATATGCTCGGCGATGGTTGTGAAAAACTGGATGTGCGTCGCACCCGGCTGTTCGGGTGCGGGTCGCCGGCCAACCTCCGAAAGTATGTCGACGAGATAGTCCGACACCTCACGCCAACCATCCGGCGAGGCGAATATCTTTGCGAAAAGCGGCGAATTGTGAAGCCTCGATGCGTTTATGTAGACGAAGTCGGGGATCACCGCACGCCCGGAATCCTCGGCCCTCTCGCCCACGAGGTATGGATGGCGCAACAGTCCCTCGACGTCGCTGTGGTAGAATGTGGAACCGCGACGGCGGTTTTGCAGTTCGATGAGGCGTTCGACGAATGTGTAGGCCGGGTCTATTCGCAACGGGTAACCCATCGTGATGTTGATGGCGTCGACTTCGGGCGGCATCGACCACAACAGCGGCGTGAGCAGGCTCTCGTCGCACAGCACCACCGCCGTCTCGCGGTCCGGCACTTTTCCTGTTTCGCGAGTCAACGCCGCGAGCGCCTCGCCCGCCCACTTGCACTGCAACACGTCGGAGGCGGTGGCGACGGAGCGGATGATCTTGGGTCGCTCGAAGTTTTTGTGCCCTCCCCGCAAGCGGCCCGCGGAGGGGAATCGTCGCAAATCGTCGCGCATGAAGCGTCCCGCCTCCTGGCCGTGGTCGTTCGTAAAATAGTCGTCCGAGTCCCAATAGAAGTCGACCCTGCAACGGGCGCGCAGGTGTTCGAAGATCGCCTGCTCGCAGCGGCTCAGGGCGTTGAACCCGGCCACGACATAACGACGCTCGGGAATCTCCGCCGCCGTGCCTGCCGCGATCCTCTCCGCGGCCTCGCGGTAGACCATGCCCTGGTAGGCGACACCCGACCCGCGGAGCCGCTCCCGGAAACGATGGTACACCGGCCCGAGGGTGCGCCACACCCGCAGAAAATCGCGCTGTTCGGGTGAGCCGCCGTCGCCGCCACCCGCCCCCGCGCTCCCGAAAGAGCCCCAGAATCGTTCGATGGCCTCGCGCTGACCGGGCTCCATCTCGAAAAGGAAGTCCAACTCGTGGAGGTCGACAAGATTGGAGAACAGCGCGTCGGCGTCGACCAGATATTTATCCACCGAGTCGAAGTCGCCCAGCAGCAGTTCACCCCAGAAGTAGAACGAGTCGAAATCGTCGGTCGGGTGCGCCTCGACCCACACCTTATACAGTTCCGTGACGAGCCGCAGCCGGTCGCCCACCGCGAGTCCCGACAGTTCGGACGCAATCTCGTCGACCGTTACCGCGGCGGGTTGCCACATCGGCCGGTCGATCAGCCCCGCCAGCGCCTCGCCGAAAAACAGCGACGCCCGGCGCGAGGGAAATACCACGCTCAGTCGCGACACCCCGTCGCCATACCGCTCCCAAAGGTCGGCCGCCACCTGACTCAGAAAACCATCCATGCAAAACCATCCATGCGAGGGGCGAAGGTAACATGTTTTTTTCTATTTTTGCAGGCATGAAGCGTATAATTCTGTTGTTCTGCCTGCTGCCGGTGCGCTTTGCGGGATTCGCCCAGCACGGCCACGGTCACGATCACGCCGACGAAACTCCCGGTGTGCTGTTCGGGGAGCTGGCCGAGGCGATCGCCGGCCAGCCCGGCGAAAGGGTGCTGCACCGGTTCACTGGTGTCACGCCCCGTTTCGGGCTCGCGGTGCAGAAGGGCCTCTTTGCCGAGGCGGGACTCGGGCTCGACTTCTACCGGATCGGCTACACGGGGGCGAGCGAGTTCGTGTCGTTCGGCTACGACAACATCAGGCCATACGTCTCGGGCGAGATCATGATGAATCGCGAACCGCTGTGGGGCGGCAAGGCGGGGATCGAATACATCCGTTCGACGCCGATCCTCGGGATGGCTTTCGGCGGCGAGGTTTCCTGCTACACCGACGGCGGCGCCGGCGCCGTGCTCGTCACCCCGCGGCTGATGCTGTCGTTCGTCAGGGTGGAGTTGTACTATGGATACAGCCTTTTCGTGCGCAACGAATTGACCCGCTGGCTGGGCCACCACCGTTTCGGGGTCTCGATGACCCTCAACCCCCGTTTCTGGCGTCGCAAGGCCCGCATCTACGAAGATTACTACGACACTTACTGATCCGGCCCGCCAATCCGCCGCGCCGGGCGGAAGTTTGCCTTGCGGGAGGTCGTCCCGCGACCTGCGGCGTTCCGTCCGGAGTTCCGGAAACCCTCCCGCGATCTGCGGCGTTCCGTCCGGAGGTTCGGATGATCTGAATCGACACCTTATCGCCGATGCCCAGACAGGTTCGGTTTAGCGGGCGTGGCCGCCGCCTCGAAAAAACGGCGGCGTGAGCGAACTGGATTTCCAAACTTTCGCCGCACAAAGATCCGCGCAGGGCCGCGTCGCAGCCCGTGGCCGGCACCGACCTTGAACCGACAGGGTTTATCGGTCGCGACGAACCTGTGGCGGCGGAGGACGTCGAAAGTCCAGAATCGTCGGAGATGCCTTCTGACGATGACCTGTACGGGGATGAGCCGCCGCTCGGCGACGGGGGTGTGTCGTCGGGAGTAAGCTATGAGGAGTTGTCGGACGCGGTCGAGGTGTTGGTCACAGATACGCGAAACGAGGCCCGGCGCACAAAAGCGGCCAAAACCCTCTACGACATTCAGGGCACGGAGATACTCGATTTCATCGTCCGCGAGGTTTGCGGCGCCGACGCCATCGACACCCTGCTCAAAGAGTGTCTCGACGGGGACGGGTTCCCGCTGAAGAGAAAGAACCCCGTGGCGGAGTTCGACATTGGGAAATATGTGTAAGAATCGCAATATGTTGTGATTTTGTTAGGTCAACAAGAAATAAAACTCTATATTTGCCCTCAAATCACAACATACGGGGATTTTATGAAGACGATAGGTGAAGCCATAAAAGAGCGGCGCGGAATATTGAACATAACCCAACGTGAACTCGCCGAGATCGCGGGCGTGGGCGTAAACACGCTCACGAAAATAGAACGGGGCGAGGCGAACCCATCGCTGCGGGTGCTTCAGCGCATCCTCGACACACTGGGATTGGAGATCAGGATCGGCATCAGACAATGAGAAAAGCGGATGTTTTTTACAATGGCATTATGGCGGGAGAGCTTACGGAACTCTCTCCGAGCGAGTATGTTTTTCGGTATGACGACGGCTATTTCGCCGACCCGGAAATGCCCGCGGTGAGCCTGACACTGCCGAAAACGTGGCAGGAGTACCGGTCGGAGCGTCTGTTCCCCTATTTCTACAACCTGCTCTCCGAGGGGTGTGGATTTCCCAACTTTTTCCGCACAAAAAGTTAAGCCGATATTTTGTTAAGGTTCTGGATTTCCCAACTTTCGCCGCACAAAAAGTTAAGCCGATATTTTGTTAAGGTTCCAGAACTCGTCTATCGTCATATTATTCAGAGCTTTGTGTCTTCTGATTTTGTTGTACCATA
>JAITWC010000183.1 GCA_031285485.1 Alistipes sp. | reverse complement strand
AAACATGTTGTTTCTCGAAGAAGCTGATCAACCATTTCAGGGCCTTCGAGCTAACATTCTTCTACATCAACTTCGGACACCTCTAAACTCAGCATACTTTGGGGAACACAACCAAAAATCGAACAGTTTTAGGAGGTATTGTTTGTTCCATGCGGCTTTTAATCTTTTGGAAACGAGAGAATTTTCAGTTACGCCGTCAAATTGGAAAACTCGGTGAAAGTTACCCCTTGGAATTTTAATGAGTACCCGTGTGCGTACCTAAAATGCGCTATAAATAGCTAAAATACAGCAATTTACGCACTCCACCCCAAGTGTGCCGTAATCACCTGAAACTGTGTCGGATATGACGATTTTTAGGTACATTCACGGGTACTCATAAAAATTTTTATACGGATAAAATCAGCGAATTAATGTAAGTGGAAATGCAACGTAAAACGCGGAATCGGGCACGGTTGCCAAATCGTTACTCGGCCAACGGAAAACAATCGCTTAAAGTCTTTCATTCAAAGGCTTATATCTAAAGACGTTTATATTAAATAATAATGACCCCGTCGACCAGGAATACTTTTGGGGTCAATAATGAAAATTTTTTAGGGGCAACTTCGACTTGGAGCACGGGGTCAATGCGGACTGGATTTTCCAAATTACATGTACAGATGATTTAAATCAAGAATTAAGTTTTTTCGAAAATATTTTTCACATATCCGGTCGAAACGGTCTTTCCGTTGGTCCGGTCGGTGAGCATCCACTCCACTGTCCATTCTCCTTCGGTTTCGCCGCGGGTAACGGTCAGCGAGCCTCCGTAGGGGATAAAACCCGAATCGAGCTCGTCGTCGGTGCCCCAACTCACGATGCGGCAAAACAAGCCCGGCGGCTGGTTCTGATCCCCGGCGACAGCCCGTGCCGAGATGTGGAACGTGAAGTAGACGCCGTTATCGGGCCTCGGGTTCCGGTCGCGGCTCGCCAGGTCGATGCGGCTACCCACGAGGCGCATCGGCATTTCGGCCGTGACGTTCGCCCCGTCGGCCATGATACGGATCGACAGACCCTCCTCCGCGGCCTCGTCGGGCGGGTAGACGATCTCGACGTCGCTCCACAGGAGCCGGGTTGGGGTGTACTCCCTGTCCGAGATCACTATCGAGGTCTCCTTCCGCGGCAGGTCGACCATATCGTGGTCGGTGCAGGCGGCGGTGAGCATCGCGGCGCAAAGGATTGCGGTACGTGTGGCCCGCCGCATCATGCGGTGACGGTTTTGAGAAACAGTTCGTCGAGTTGCGCTTGGTCGATCGTGCCGGGAGCGTCTATCATCACGTCGCGTCCCGAGTTGTTTTTCGGGAAGGCAATGTAGTCTCGGATCGAGTCGGCGCCGCCGAACAGCGAGCAGAAACGGTCGAACCCGAAGGCGATGCCGCCGTGGGGCGGTGCGCCGAAACGGAAGGCGTTCATCAGGAACCCGAACTGCGCCTGCGCCTGCTCGGGCGTAAAGCCCAGCAGGTCGAACATGCGCGCCTGAAGCTCCGGGTCGAAGATACGGATAGACCCGCCGCCAATCTCGATCCCGTTCACCACGAAGTCGTAGGCGTTGGCCCTCACGGCTCCGGGGTCGGTGTCGAGCATCGGAATGTCTTCGGGCTTGGGCGAGGTGAAGGGGTGGTGCATGGCGTAGAACCGTGCCGTCTCGTCGTCCCATTCGAGCAGCGGGAAGTCGACCACCCACAGCGGTGCGAACCTGCTCTTGTCGCGCAGGCCGAGGCGCTCGCCCAACTCAAGGCGAAGTTCGCTCAGCACGCGCAGCGACAGCCTCCGGGAACCGCTCACCACGAAGATCATGTCACCCGGGGACGCGCCGAGTTCGGTCGCCCACCCGCGCAGCACCTCCGGGGAGTAGAACTTATCGACCGACGATTTCACCTCGCCGCTCTCCTCGATCCTCACCCACACAAGGCCCTTCGCGCCGATCTGCGGCCGCTTGACGTATTCGGTCAACTCGTCGATCTGTTTGCGGGTGTAGCCCGCGCATCCCGCGGCGGCGATGGCGCCGACGTACTCCGCGTCGTCGAAGACGCCGAACCCGTGCCCCTTTGCCATCGCGGTCAGTTCGTGTATCTCCATGCCGAAACGGAGGTCGGGCTTGTCGTTGCCGTAGCGCGCCATAGCCTCGGCGTAAGGCATCCGGCGGAAAGGTTTCGCGCCGAACTCGACCCCGATGGTTTCGCCGAACATGAACCGCGCCATCCGCTCGAAGGTGTCGAGCACGTCGGCCTGTTCCACGAACGACATCTCGCAGTCGATCTGCGTGAACTCGGGTTGGCGGTCGGCCCTCAGATCCTCGTCGCGGAAGCAGCGCACGATCTGGAAGTATTTGTCGTACCCCGCCACCATCAGCAGTTGTTTGAAGGTCTGCGGGCTTTGCGGCAGGGCGTAGAATTCGTTGGGGTTCATTCGCGAAGGCACCACGAAGTCGCGCGCACCCTCGGGAGTGGACTTGATGAGGAACGGGGTCTCGATCTCAAGGAATCCCTCGCGGTCGAGGAACCCGCGCGCCGACTGGGCCATGCGGTGGCGCAGCATCATGTTACGCTGGAGCGGCCCGCGGCGCAGGTCGAGGTAGCGGTAGCGCATGCGCAGGTCGTCGCCGCCGTCGGAGTTCTCCTCGACGGTGAACGGGGGCGTGTCGGCCCTCGACAGCACCCGCACCGTGTCGAGGACGATCTCCACGTCGCCGGTGGCGATCTTCGGGTTCTTGGAGGCGCGTTCGACGACGCGGCCCGCGGCCTGGATCACGAACTCGCGGCCCAGCGAGCCGGCGGTCTCCCTGAGCGGGGCGGGAGCGTGTTCGCCGACCACCAACTGGGTTATGCCGTAGCGGTCGCGCAGGTCTATGAACGTCATCGCTCCGAGGTTGCGCACCTTCTGCACCCAACCGGCCAGAGTTACTGTTTTGTCGATGTCGGCGGCGCGAAGCTCACCGCAAGTGTGTGTCCTATACATGATTTGCGATTAATTAATACAGTTCATAAGCTTGGGAGGTCGTCCCGTAACCCTGCGGCGGCCCGTCGGCGGCGGCTGAAACCTTCCCGCGACCTGCGGCGCTCCGTCGGCCGCCGCCGAAACTCTCCTGCAATCCGCGGCGCTCCGTCAGCCGTTGCCGAAACTCTCCTGCAATCCGCGGCGCCCCGTCAGCCGTTGCCGAAACTCTCCTGCAATCTGCGGCGCTCCGTCAGCCGTTGTCGAAACTCTCCTGCAATCTGCGGCGCCCCGTCAGCCGTTGCCGAAACCCTCCTGCAATCCGCGGCGCTCCGTCAGCCGTTGCTGAGACCCCTCCCGTATTCCGCGGCGCCCCGTCCCGGGTCGGGGACGATATGAATCGACGCGTCGTTATGCCCATAATTTTATATCTTTACGGCCTGCAAAAATAGTCTATTATTATGAAAACCGCGGCGAATACCGACGAAAAATATATGCGCGAGGCGCTGAAAGAGGCCGCCGCCGCGCTCGAAAGGGGCGAGGTGCCGATAGGGGCCGTGGTGGTCGAGACGGCCCGCGGCAGGATCATAGGCCGGGGACACAACCTCACCGAAACACTCACCGACGCCACCGCCCACGCCGAAATGCAGGCGATAACCGCCGCCAGCGCAGCCCTCGGCGGGAAGTACCTCGACGGCTGCACGCTCTACGTCACCGTCGAGCCGTGCCCGATGTGCGCCGGAGCGATGGCCTGGGCGCAACTCGGCCGACTGGTCTACGGCGCCGCCGATCCCAAACGCGGTTTCATGCGTTTCGGCACCGCGATGCTACACCCGCGCACCGCCGTCGACGCGGGCGTGTCGGCGGAAGAGTGTGGCACGTTGGTCTCCGGTTTTTTCAAAAAACTGCGGGACTGACATTATTTTTGTTTATTG
>JAITWC010000182.1 GCA_031285485.1 Alistipes sp. | reverse complement strand
AAACATGTTGTTTCTCGAAGAAGCTGATCAACCATTTCAGGGCCTTCGAGCTAACATTCTTCTACATCAACTTCGGACACCTCTAAACTCAGCATACTTTGGGGAACACAACCAAAAATTCAAACAACCTCTAAACTTTATTCATCCGTGTTTTGCCATTTTGTGAGAAGGAATTTCTATCTTTGCGTCATGGAACTGACCAGGATCACGGCCATATCGCCGATAGACGGCAGGTACAGGGACGCTTCGCTGCCGCTGGACAACTACTTTTCTGAGTACGCCCTCATACGTTACCGCGTACTGGTGGAAGTGGAGTATTTCATCGCCCTGTGCGGGATACCGCTGCCACAACTCGCCCACATCAAGGAGAAGAACTTCGCCGACCTGAGGGCGATATACGAAAATTTTGAAGTTAAGGACGCCCTGAGGGTGAAAGAGATCGAGCGCACCACCAACCACGACGTCAAGGCAGTGGAGTACCTCATAAAGGAGAAGATGGACGAACTGGGACTTCACGACTACCGCGAGTTCGTACACTTCGGCCTCACCTCGCAGGACATCAACAACACCGCCACCCCCTACTCGATCCGCGAGGCGGCCCACGAGGTGTACTATCCACTCATCGGCGAATTGCTGGAACGGCTGCGTGGGATGGCGCGCGAGTGGGAGAACGTGCCGCTGCTGGCCCGCACCCACGGCCAGCCCGCGTCGCCCACGCGCCTCGGAAAGGAGATGATGGTCTACGTCGAGCGGCTCGAAAAACAGATCCGGATGTTGCGCGACGTTCCCGCGCCTGCCAAGTTCGGGGGAGCGACGGGCAACTTCAACGCCCACTACGCCGCCTATCCCGGGATCGACTGGGTGGATTTCGCAGACCGGTTCGTGAACGAAACGCTCCGCCTGACTCGCTCGCGCTACACAACGCAGATCGAGCACTACGACAACATCGCCGCCATCTTCGACGCCTTCAAGCGCATCAACACGATCCTGGTCGACTTCTGCCGCGACGTGTGGACATACATCTCGATGGACTACTTCAAGCAGCGGATAGCGCCGGGCGAGGTGGGTTCGTCAGCCATGCCCCACAAGGTCAACCCCATCGACTTCGAGAACGCCGAAGGCAACCTCGGCATGGCGAATGCGATATTCGAGCATCTGTCGGCCAAGCTGCCGGTGTCGCGACTGCAGCGCGACCTCACCGACTCGACCGTACTGCGCAACACCGGTGTGCCGTTGGCCCACACGGTGATCGCGTTCCGCTCGATCCTCAGGGGACTGGGTAAGCTGGTGATAAACCTCGACGCCATAGACCGCGATCTGGAGGGCAACTGGGCCGTGATAGCCGAAGGAGTGCAGACCATTCTGCGGCGCGAGATGTATCCCGAGCCCTACGAGGCGCTGAAAGCGTTGACGCGCACCGGAAAACCCATAGGCCGCGAAGAGATGATGGCTTTCATAGAGGGTCTCGACGTTGGCGAAAAGGTGAAAGAGGAGCTTCGCGCGCTTTCGCCCCGTACATACACAGGAATATTCTTTTAAAACCAATACCGTCATGAAAAAGTACAAATGCGACGTTTGCGGCTGGGAATACGATCCCGCCGCGGGCGACCCCGACAACGGAGTTGCGCCCGGAACCCCGTTCGAAAAGATTCCCGACGACTGGTCGTGCCCCTTGTGCGGAGTGTCGAAGGAGGATTTCTCACCGATCGAATGACACACCCCCCTCGCCGCCCTTCTCTACGAAAGAGGGGCGTTTTTTTTACGCCCGCAACTCTGCAAGGCCCCTGCGGGAATCCCGCAACCCTCCTGCAACGCTACAAGGCCCCTGCGGAAACCCCGCAGGGGCCTTGCACGGCCGCCGTCCTTTGTGCGTATACCTTCTTCTCCGGATTGCTCGCGGTGGGTCGACCGAAGACTGTCCGGAAGGAGGGAATCAGACCGTCATGATCTCTTTTTCCTTGGCGGCGACAACCTCGTCGATCTTCTTGGAATATTTTTCGTACACCTTCTGGATCTCGGCCTCGCCGTTCTTGGCTTCATCTTCCGGCATGCCGTCCTTTTGAGACTTCTTGAACGACTCCACGCTGTCGCGGCGGGCGTTGCGCAAGCTCACGCGGGACTTCTCGGCCTCCTCCTTAACCTGTTTGACGATCTGTTTGCGGCGTTCCTCGGTCAACAGCGGCATGTTCAGGCGTATCTCCTCGCCGTTGTTGGAGGGTGTGAGGCCGATGTTGGAGTTTATGACCGCCTTTTCGATCGGGCCGATCATGGTCTTCTCCCACGGGCGGATCAGAATTGTGCGCGCGTCGGGCACGTTGACGCTCGCCACCTTGTCGATGCCCGTCGGCGAACCGTAATAGTCCACCGCGATGCCGTTGAGCACGTTGACGCTCGCCTTGCCTGCGCGAAGATTCAGCAGGGTATCTTCCAGAAAGGCGATGCCTTTTTGCATCCTGCCGCTGCAATTTTCCAAAATCTGTTGAGTTGTTTCCATTATCGTTAATTTTTTATGATTGTTCCGATTTTATCGCCCTTCAGTATTTTGCCGAGGTTGCCGGGGGTGTCCATGTCGAAGATCACTATCGGCAGGCTGTTCTCGCGGCAGAGGGTGAAGGCGGTGAGGTCCATTATTTTGAGACCCCGGCTGTACACCTCGTCGAAGGTGAGGGCGTCGAACTTCGTCGCGTGCGGGTCTTTTTCGGGATCGGCCGTGTAGACGCCATCCACCCGCGTACCTTTGAGCAGCGCTTCGGCCTCGATCTCGATACCTCGCAGGGCCGACGCGCTGTCGGTGGTGAAATAGGGATTGGAAGTTCCTCCGCCGATTATCACCACGTGTCCGGCGGCGAGGTATTCGAGAGCTTTCTCTTTCGAGTACAGCTCGCCCACCGGTTCCATGCGGATCGAGGTGAGGACTTTGGCTTTTGCGCCGGCGTCGGCGAGGGCGCTTTGGAGGGCCAGCGAGTTGATGATGGTGGCGAGCATTCCCATCTGGTCGCCGCGCACCCGGTCGAAACCTTTGCCCGCACCCTGTATCCCGCGGAAGATGTTTCCGCCGCCGATCACGATACCTATCTGCACCCCGGCGTCGGCCGCCTCCCTGATCTGCCGCGCGTAAGACGCCAGCACCTCGACCGAAAATCCCTCTTTCCGCCCTCCGGCCAGACTCTCGCCGCTCAGCTTCAACAAAACTCTCTTGTATCTCATTTCGCGAAATTAGTCAAAATATTTTAATTATTTTTGTTCCGCTCATAATCTGTACCGTAAATTTGTCTTTGAAAATCCCGCATCGAGCGTGTCCAATCCGTTAAAAGATATTGCAACCCTGTTCTTCCCCCGGGTCTGTCCGTCATGCGGACGGGTTCTCGACGGCGGGGAGGGGTTTTTGTGTACCTCCTGCCAGTGGGAGATGCCGTTGACGGGGTTCGAGAACCAGGCCGACAATCCGGTCGCCCGGCGTTTCTGGGGACTTGTTCCGTTGCGTGGCGCCACCGCTTTTCTGTGGTTTACCGACGGCAGCGGGTTCCGGCGCGTGGTTCACTCGTTCAAATACGGCGGCCGCTGGGCTTTGGCCCGCGACATGGGGCGCTGGTTCGGTCGTGTGCTTGCCGACACCGACGCCTGGGCCGGGGTCGACGCCATCGTTCCGGTGCCGCTGCACTGGCGCAAGGTGGTGAGGCGCGGCTACAACCAGTCGGAGTACATCGCGCGGGGCATGTCGCTCTCGATGGGTGTGCCTCTTGAGACGGGAGCGGTGGTGCGCCGCGTCAACAACCGCAGCCAGACACAGACCGCTACCCACTCCGAGCGGTGGGACAACGTGGAGGACATCTTCGCCGTGCGCCGACCCGAGAGGCTCGCCGGCCGTCACATTCTTCTCGTCGACGACGTACTCACGACGGGTGCCACGATCGGTTCGTGCGCCGAGGCGATAGCGGCTTCCGTACCCGACGCGCGCATCTCCATAGCCGTCCTCTACGCCTCGCGCCGGGGGCTGGGCATGAAAGACTGAGGCCGGTCATATCACGAACGAGAGTTCGTGGAAGAGGAACCGCCGGGGGCCGTCGGGGGTCTCCATCAGCAACTCTCCGGTGGGTTCGACGCCGCGGATCGTGCCCGTGAACGGCGTACCGTCGGGCAGTGCGAACCGCGCCTCGACATCGAGCCGGTAGAGGCGTCCGTGATATTCCCGCCGCAACGACTCCCGTGCGCCATCCTCCCCGAGCGCCCCGAACCGCGCCATCAGCCCTCCGTGGAACCGCTCCAGCACCTCGCGCAGGTCGAACGTGCGCCCGGTCTCCAGGGCCATCGACGTGGGGTTGGGCAGCCGGTCGTCGAACACCCTCTGGCGCACGTTGATGCCGACGCCCGCGCCGCTGCGGGCGAGCATCCCGTCGGCGCCGAGCGAGTGGTCGATCAGCACGCCCACGATCTTGCGGTCGCCGACGTAGATATCGTTGGGCCACTTCACGCGCGCGTCCAAACCGTAACCGCCCAACAGATCGACCAGCGCCAGCGCCACGGTCTGCAACACGGCGAACTGTTGGCCGGTGCGCAGGCGGGAGGTGTCGAGCACGACGCTGAAGGTGAGGTTCTCGCCGGGCGCGCTGCTCCACCGTTTGCCCCGCTGTCCGCGCCCGGCGGTCTGGTGGTCGGCCACCACCACGTCGCCGTGACGGTATTTTTCGTCCCGCGCCTCGTCGATGGTGGATGTCAGTTCTTCGAAATAGTAAAACATTGCTCCAAAACAGTTGATCCTTCGCGGCACCGGCTATCCGCGGGGCCCCGTCGGCCGCCGCCGAAACTCTCCCGCAATCTGCGGCGCTCCGTCGGCCGCCGCCGAAACTCTCCCGCAATCTGCGGGGCCCCGTCGGCCGCCGCCGAAACTCTCCCGCAATCTGCGGGGCCCCGTCGGCCGTCGCCGAAACTCTCCCGCAACTCCGCGGCGGCGGCGTCCCACTCGGGGGACGGAGCAAAACAGGCCGCCGCGACCTCCTGACGGGAGATGCGGCGGGCTTTTCGTTGCCTTTTTTTACGAAATCCGCAGCAGCAGCGATATGCCCCCGGGCGAGCCGGCGTCGGGCGCCGGGCCGTCGGGCAGCGTCACCACCAAACCCTCGGCCGTGCGTTCGAACGGGAGCGGCGCCGCGTGGCCGGCCATCGTCACCGAACCCACGGCCTTCTCCCAGAGCTGCGTTCCCTCGGCCAGCGAACGGATCACCACACGGCCGTCGGCGGGCCACGCCAGCACGTGGGCGTAGAGCGCCCCGCCCTTGGTGACGAACCGGATGTCGGCCGGAGTGTAGGGGGCGTGGCGGCCCTCGTTGAACCCCTGCGCTTGCAGCGGATTGACCGCCTCGGCCACCGGGCCCTCGCCGAATATCTTCCACGGACGGGTTTCGTAGATCCCTTCGCTGTTCACCTCCATCCACGCGGCTATCTCCTCAAGTATGCGGCGTTCCTTCTCGTCGATCGTGCCGTCGCCGCGCTGGGGAACGCTCAGCAGCAGGTTGCCGTTCTTGCTAACTATGTCTATGAGCATGTGAACCACCGTGCGGGCCGACTTGTAGCGGTCGCGCTCGTAGATCGACCGGTCGTAGTGCCACGACCCGAGGCAGGTGCATGTCTGCCACGGCTTGGGCTGAATGGCGTCGGGCACCCCCATCTCGACGTCCCACACGAGGGCGTTCTTCTGCTCGTCGGTGAGGATCTTGGCGAACACCACGGCCTGGTTCTGTCCGTCGTTCTCGGCCACGCTCTTGTTGTAAAGGTGTGCCACGGCTCTGAGTCCGGCGTCGCTCACGGGCCACAGCGGCATCGACGTGTCGTCGTAGTACACCAGATCGGGATTGTAGCGGTTCATCATGTCGACGTTGCGGTCGAAGAAGTTTTGGGTGAACTCCTCCGACGGCGGGCACGCCCCCCCACCCCACGCCCACTGGCGATGGATGGCGTTGTTGTCCTCGGCGCTCCGCTCGCTCAGGGGATGGTTCTGTGCGTAGAGTTCCTGCGGGTCGTAGCCGTCCCACCACAGCCCCTTGCCTTGGTCGGCGGTCATCTTGCCGTCGTAGGGCACTCCGGCCATCGGGCCTTCGCGGTCGGAGCGCTGCGATGGCTCGTACCACGTCCACGCATGGGCCGAGTGGATGCTCACACCGAAACGCATGCCCCTGGCACGGGCGGCGCGCTCCCAGTCACCGATGATGTCGCGCTTCGGGCCGAGGTTGACGGCGTTCCATGCGTGGTGGCGGCTGTCCCAGTTGTCGAAGTTGTCGTGGTGGTTGCCCAGCGTGAAGAAGTAGCGCGCCCCCACCCTGCGGTAGAGTTCCATCAACTCCTCGGGATTCCAGTTCTCGGCCTTCCAGAGGTTTATCACCTCCTTGAAGCCGAACTCCGACGGATGACCGTAATTCTCCACGTGCCAGCGGTTGGCGCGGCTTCCTTCGAGGTACATCTGGCGGGCGTACCAGTCTCCCTGCTCGGGTTGGCACTGCGGGCCCCAGTGCGACCAGATGCCGAACTTGACGTCGCGGAACCAGTCGGGCGCCTGTCCGTACTGCGAGAGCGATTCCCATGTGGGTTGGTAAGGCCCCTCCTTCATTGTTTCGTGTTTCGGGGCGCACGAGGCGCACAGCAACCCCAGTGCAAGTGTTACTAACGATCGTTTCATGTTTAAGGGGTTATTTTTAGGGTTTGCAACGCTTATTATTCGGAGAAAGACCAGTGGTCGAAACGTAACAGCTCGTGGGGAGCGCCGCCCCGGAACACGAAGTAGAGGTCGTGGACTCCCGTCGCGCCGGTCACTGGGGCGGAGTCGATGCTCCAGTTTTCCCACTCGCGGGTGTATGGTGCGCGCAGGGTGCCGATCACGGGGCCATCCGTGGTGTCGAGCCTCAGTTCGATCTCGCCGCCGAACCAGCGGCTCGATGTGCGGGCGGTGAAAGTGGAGGCGCCTTCCGCACCGAAATCTACCTCCCGCACCCTGATGTAGTCGCCGTCGTGGATCGAGGTGACGCAGACTTCCTCTCGCACACAGTTCCCACCGCGATCGACGCCGTAGCCTCCCGCCGTCTTAACCCCCTGCGACAGGGCCATCGTCTCGGCCTCGACGCGGCGATAGGGATCGAGCGGGGCGATGCTGCGAGCGACACCTTCGGTCATGGTCATCAGCGGTATCGTGCCGTCGGGGTTGTAGGCAAACTCCTCGACGGCCACCGACCGCCGGTGATCGTGGCCGCCGGGCAGGAAGTCGTTGTGGTAAAAGAAATATGAACGTCCCCGGTAGTCCACCACACCGGGGTGGTTGGTGCCTATGCCGCCCTGACGCGGCATCACCACGCCCCGGTATTTCCACGGCCCGTCGGGTTCCGGTGCGGTGGCGTAGTGGATCGACTCGGGAAGACCCGAGGCGTAGATCATGTAGTACGTCCCGCCGCGCTTGTAGACCCACGGCGCCTCCTCGAAGTCGGGGCCGAAGATCGACTCGTCCCTAACGTCGAGCGCGTGGATCGGGCCGTCGAGCGAGATCATGTCCTCGCCCAGCCGCACCCAATAGCAGGCGTTGTTGCCCCAAAAGAGATACGCATGCCCGTCGTCGTCGATGAAGACGGTGGGGTCGAGGTCGTCCCAACTGTGGCGGGCCTGCGGGGTCATCTGGTTCGTCACCAGCGCCCGGCCGAGCGGATCGCGATATGGCCCGCGGATGTTGTCGGCCACCAGCACTCCCACCGAGACCCCTCCCGCTCCGGGAGTGTTGTTCTGCGTGGAGACGTAGTAGTAAAATTTGCCGTTGCGTTCGATAACCTGCGCAGCGCTGGCGTCGCCCACCGACCAGTCTATCTCGCCGGTGCGCAGGGCGGCTCCGTGGTCTGTCCAGTTCACCATGTCGACGGTGGAGAAGAGGCGGTACTCGCGCATCAGGAAAGTGCGGGCCGGTGCGTCGTCCTCATCGTGGCCCACGAACACGAACAGCGTGTCGCGATGGACGAGCGGCGCCGGGTCGGCGGTGTACATCGTGCGGATTATCGGGTTTTGCGCCCGTACCGCGCACAACGCAACGATCGCAGCGGCGGCAAGAAAAAAAAGTTTCTTCATCATCTTACGGGTTCGAGTTTAATGACGTTGACCGAGTTGAGCGGCAGGGTGACGTTGAACCGGCCCGACACAACGCCGATATCCGTAGTACGGGGCACTATCGGCTCGTCGTAACTCACCTCGGGCGATTCGGGCGAACCGGCGTAGTAGTTCTGGCTGCCCTGATTGCGGACGGTGGTATCGTCCGACGAAAGGTGCTCAAGCGTCGCCCGGTAGCGGCCGCCGCCGTCGATCGTCACCTCGGTGATCTTGTCGCGCGCCTCGGCGTTCACGGCTTTCACGTAGAGTGTGCCGTCGCTGGTGTCGATCGTGGCCGAGGTGTAGACCAGCGAGTCGGCCGTCGGTGCGCCGGGGTTGCGGGGTGTGCCGGGGGCGCCCGCCGCGAAGTCCGAGGTCTCGAAGGCGCGGTCGCCGGTGTTGTTGGCGAACATCGACATGTAGAAGTAGTTGGTCGTGCGCCACACGCCGCGGTTGTCGAACCACACGAGGTTGGAGTTCCACTTGTTGAACCCCTTTTTTGCGAACAGCGGCGCGTAGGCGGCCATCACTACCATGTCGGAGTTGCGTTCGAGACCCGTGAAGAATGCCGCTTCGGCGAGGGTCGAGGCGAAAGCGTTGTTGGTGCGGCTGTTGGCGAATTCGCCCACGAACACGCGGGTGGGCCGTGCGCGGTCGTAAGTGTGGCCCTCGCCGCCCCTCACCTGATCGGCGTCGTAGCGGTGGGTGTGGGTCAGGAACCACTCGTCGTTCTGGTAGTAATGTTCGTCGACAATTGTGTCGGGATACTTGGCATCGATGATTGCGTAGTTTGTGTCTAACTCACTCCCGGCGGCGCGTGCCCCCGAGGTTGTTATCATCTTTATCTCGGGATAGCGTTCGTTCACGGCGCGGCAAATTATGTCGAGCCTTTCCCAGAACTCCTCTCCCTGATTCTCGTTGCCTATGGCCAGATACTCAAGATCGAAAGGTTCCGGGTGGCCGTGGGCGGCGCGGATGGCTCCCCACTCGGTGTCGACGCCGCCGTTGCAGAACTCTATGAAGTCGAGGGCGTCCCGGACGTAGATGTCGTGGAAACGTTTCCTGTCGGCCTCGGTGTCGAGCGGTGCGATGTATGCGTGGCCGGCGAACTGGCACGTGACACCATTGTTGAGTACCGGCAGCGGTTTCGCCCCCAGCGCCTCGGCCATGCAGAGGTATTCGAAGAACCCGATGTGTTGCGACGTCCAGTAGCCCCAGTGGTTACGCACGCCGATGCGCTCCTCAAGGGGACCGATGGTGTTTTTCCAGAACACCTGTCCCCAGTAGTTAGGCCCCTCGGAGGCGCAACCGCCGGGGAAACGCATGAAGCCGGGGTTGAGATCGTCCAGCGCTTCGAGCATGTCGGCCCGCAGCGCGCCCGCCGCCCCGCCCCGCCACAGGCGCGAGGGTTCGGGGACGAGGGTCACGAAATCGAGGTGGAACGTTCCCGCGGCGTCTCCCGCCACCACCAGACGGCTGTCTACGCTGCGACGGGCGGTGAGGCGGCCGGTGAATTTGGTCCAGCGGCGGGGAAGTTTTCCGAACGTAAGCACGTCGGAGTTCTGTGCGCCCGAAGCGTCCTCCAACCACACCCGCACCGCGCCCCGGTAGCGCGTGCCCTGAAGCCACAGCCCGAGGTCGTAATCCACCCCGGCCTCGACCGCGATGGAGGGAACCCGGGTGTCGACGGAATAATAAAAGCCTTCGCGCTCGGGGCCGTAGGGCGCGATGCCGAAACCGTTGGCCGCGAGTCCGAAACCGTCGCCGGGATCGGCGATGTCGATCCTCACGCTGTATTGCTTATATTTCAGACCGTCGTCGTATTCATCCGCCGGGTCGAAGTCGTAGTAGGGTTTGTGGCGCACCAGCGGACGGTCATCCACCGCGGTGGCCGTTCCGCGCGCACCGCCGCGGCTGACCGTAGTCCAGCCGAAGATCCGGTCGGGCGACGTCGAGAATTCCTTATCGGGCGCGCCGGGCACGTTGTACATCTGGAACGAGTTGTTCTGAATCAGCTGTGCGCTGATGCCGCCGTCGTTGGCCTGATTGATATCCTCGTAGAAAATGCCGTTGAGCACGGGGCTGATCTCGATACCGAGGCTCGCGGGCCGCAGCTCGATCCGGTGGAAGGGCAGGCCCTGGGCGCCGAGCATCTCCGCGGCGTAGCGTTTACCGAACTCGCGGAACCCTTCGAGGTTGAAGTGGAACGGGTCGGATACCCCCTTGCACCCCGCCGACGAAACCACGCGGGCGCCGGGCACCACGGAGGGCAGATGGAGAAGGATCTCGCTGTTGAACGACGCGCAGACGCCGCCCTCTTCGGCGCTTTTGAGTTCGCCGGCCAGCAGGTGGAACTCCGCCGGGTCGAGCCCGAGGTCGGCCACGAGACCGTCGTAAATTCCCTTCACTTTCCGTGGCCACTCGGGATCGGTGGAGTTCGACTCGCCCTGATGCACGATCAGGCCCTTTATCACCCCGTCTTTCTGTGCGACGCGGGCCATGTCGACCAGCCGGCCGTACGGATTGGAACCGAAACCCGCCGCTATGTCTATCAGCCAGTCGCGTTCGCCGGCCAGATACTCCTTGTAGGTCTCTTTTCCCCACAGTTCGATCTTCGCCCCCGCCACCGAGACGTTTATCACCCCCACGCTAACGTTCGCCGGGAGGTTGGCCGCCATCGTGTGGCCGAAGAAGTCCGCCAATCCGAGGTTGCCCTCCTCGCGGCCGTTGTACCACCGGCCCGGCGTGGCCCCGGAGCGGGGAGAGTCGGCCGTGGCCATCACCCGGTAGCGGGAATCGGCCGCCGCGCCGCCCTGCTCCGCGGGACGCGCTCCGCCCGCCATGTTGGACTGGCCGATGGCGAGGTAGATGTGAAAATCGGGGTCGGGCCCGCCCTGCGGCGCCGCGGCCGCGGAGGCGGAAATGAGCAGTGCGACAGCCGCCGCCGGTATCAGTCTCGAAAGTTTCATGGCCCGGCCCTATTTTTGGAGGTGTTCGGCAAAAAATTCGTCCATCGCGGGCTGCGTGATATCCAGCGCGAGGGTGTACGACACGTCGTGGCCGAGGTCGGGCACGCCAATGTACTCCACGTCGGCCCCCGCGGCCTTCGCCTTCGCCACGTAATCCTTCACGATGGCGGGATCGACGGTCTGGTCGGCCTCGCCCTGGAGGAAGAGCAGCGGCGGACGGTCGGCCGAGAGGTAGTGTATGGGCCAGCAGTGGGCGTAGCGCGGCTCCCAGAAGCGTTTCGGCTGGTGACGCTGGGTGGAGGCGGCGCCTCCGACGGCGCACGCGATGGCGCTTGAGTGCTCCCTCCACGGCCCGTCGCCCTCCAGCTCGGGATTGTCGGCCGACACGGCGAGCATCACCGCGAGATGTCCGCCCGCCGAGTGGCCGTAGGCCCCGATCCTGTCGGGATCGATCCGCAGGCGGGCGGCGTTGGCCTTGATCCACCTCACGGCGCACTTCACGTCGGCTATGCAGGCCGGGAACGGTGCCTCGCCGTCCAGCCGGTAGTCGAGCGACACGGCGACGTAGCCCAGGTTGGCGTAGTGCAGCAGCATCGAACGGAAGACCCGCTCCTGCTTCGAGCCCATCCGCCAGCCGCCGCCGTGGATCAGC
Source organism: Alistipes sp. (assembly GCA_031285485.1). GTDB lineage: Bacteria > Bacteroidota > Bacteroidia > Bacteroidales > Rikenellaceae > UBA940. The sequence continues at coordinate 1,440 of JAITWC010000182.1, read as the reverse complement.
ACTATCACCGGGCGTGTCTCGGGGCCGAAATTCTCGGGCTCGGCAAGGTCGAGCACCCACGAGCGGCTGTCGCCCTCGCGGTAGGGCACGTCGTCGGTCACGCGGATGGTTTTCAGGGCGGCCTGTTCGGTCGCCGGCGGTTCGGTCTGCCGCGCGCGCTGTCCGGCGTCGCGGCACCCGGCGGCCGCCAGGAGTACGAGGGCGGCCGGCAGCAGGCCGCGGTTGATCAGGGAGATGGTTTTCATGGCGATATGCTGATTAGTTTTGTGTTTGTGCCGCGAGGTCGGCCATTGCGTCGGCGACGGCGGCGGCTTCCCCGGCTTCGTGCTCTTTTTTGGCTTCGGCTCGTCCGCGCCGGGCGGCCACGATGTGTTCGGTGCGCTCGACGATGGCGTTGATCTCGGCGATGAACGCCGCCCAGGGCGAATCCTCCGCGCCGCCCTCCACGATCTGGAGCGCGTCGACGCGGTCGGCCAGCTCGTACCACACATCGCCGATCGCCAGCCTCACATCGCGCATCACGAGGCCCGTGCGCTCCGTCGTCTCCTCGAAACGCTCGCGCATCAGCCTCTCGACCGCCACGTTGCACCTGTCGAGCTCGCCGATCCACCCCGTGATGGCGAGCGTCTCGCAGTCGGCGATGTGTTTGACGGTCAACTCGACGAGCAGGTTGTGTATCGCGCTCGTTTCTTCGTCGTCGGCCTTCTTCGCGACGTTTCCGTAGGTGTCGAACACGATGCCGACCCTCACGGCGGCGGCGTGGACAGCCGGATTGTAGTGGTCGCGGGCCGATTTGACCGCGTTGGCCAGTCCGCGGAACACCGTGTCGCGCGTGTGGTCGGCGGCGGCGATCTCGGCGGTGCGGGCGCTCTTGGAGATCTTCTTGAGCGCCTCGTCGAGGTCGGCGAAGAGGGGCACGAACCGTGCCCACAGCGCCTCGACGCGGAGCGCGCCGGGCGTGGCGGCCCTCACCAGGTCGTGTACGCGGGTCATGAACTGGAAAAACTCGTCGTTGCGGAGGGTCGGCAGGTGTAAACGGATTATTTTCATGGCTTTTTTAAGTTATGAGTTATGAATTATTAGTTATTAGTTGTTGCTCTTTCGGGAGCAACAGGTTTTTCGTTGGTTTTCGTGGTTGCTCCTTTTGGAGCAGGTACCAAATCGCCCGGTTTTGCTGTTGCTCCTTTGGGAGCAGGTACCGAATCGACCGTTTTCGTTGTTGCTCCTTTTGGAGCAAGAGGTTTTTCGCCCGGTTTTGCTGTTGCTCCTTGTGGAGCAGGCACCGAATCGACCGTTTTTGCTGTTGCTCCTTTTGGAGCAACCGCCGCGCCGCCCGTTTTGGTTGCTTCGGCGGCGGCCACGATGCGAAGATAGGAATTTGTTCCGGTAAAAAAAATGAAAAACGGGGGCAAAACGCCGGCGCCGGTGAAAAAAAATCTG
>JAITWC010000072.1 GCA_031285485.1 Alistipes sp. | reverse complement strand
GGCAAATCGTGTGATTCAGCGGTTGCATACCGCCGAACAGACCTGCCCCACAAACACTTAACTTTTATTCATCCGCGTTTTGCCGTTTTTACGAGGTCTTTTGCTATTTTTGCGGCTCATACGTTTGCTAAACATGGAATACAACTTCAAGGAGATAGAACCGCGGTGGCAGAAAGAGTGGAGCAGGCGCGGAACATACAGGGTGGGGGTCGATCCCGACAGGCCCAAGTATTATATTCTCGACATGTTCCCATATCCGAGCGGGGCGGGTCTGCACGTGGGCCATCCGCTGGGGTACATCGCCTCCGACATCTGCACGCGGTATAAAAGGATGAGTGGTTTCAACGTGCTGCATCCGATGGGATTCGACGCGTTCGGCCTTCCCGCCGAGCAATATGCCATACAGACGGGGCAACATCCGGCCACCACCACCGCCGCCAACATTGCCCGCTATCGCGAACAGCTCGACAAGCTGGGTTTCAGCTACGACTGGGATCGCTGTGTGGAGACTTGCGACCCGGCCTACTACAAGTGGACGCAGTGGGCGTTCATCCGGATGTTCGAGAGCTACTATTGCCGCGACTGCAATCAGGCGCGTCCCATTGCCGAACTGCTCCCGGTGTTCGAACAGCAGGGTAACGAGGGGCTTAACGCCGCCTGCACGGTGGAGATGGGTTTCACGGCCGCCGAGTGGCGGGCTATGAGCGAGGCGGAACGGGCCGATGTGCTGATGAACTATCGGTTGGCCTATCGTGCGTCCACGATGGTGAACTGGTGCGAGGCGCTGGGCACCGTGCTGGCCAACGACGAGGTTAAGGACGGGCTTTCGGAGCGCGGTGGCCACCCCGTCGAACAGCGGCGAATGATGCAGTGGCTGCTGAGGGTGAGCGCCTACGCCGAAAGGTTGTTGGGTGGCCTGGACGATCTGGCGTGGAGCGAGTCGCTCAAAGAGATACAGCGCAACTGGATCGGGAAGAGTACCGGGGCGCAGATGTTTTTCGACATTAAGGGCAGCGACCAAAAATTGGAGGTGTTCACCACCCGGCCCGACACGATATATGGGGTCACTTTCATGGTGCTGGCTCCGGAACACGATTACCTGAGTTGGCTGCCGACCGCCGGACAGCGCGACGAGGTTGACGCCTACATCGCCGCGTCGAAGAAACGTTCGGAGAGGGAACGCGTTGCCGACACACGGAAAGTGACGGGGGTGTTTACGGGCGCTTACGCGGTGAACCCTTTCACGGGAGATGAGATTCCCATATACATCAGCGATTATGTGTTGGCGGGTTACGGCACCGGGGCCATTATGGCCGTGCCGGGACACGACAGCCGCGACTGGGCTTTCGCACGTCATTTCGGTTTGCCGATCGTTCCCGTTGTCGAGGGTGGCAACGTGGAAGAGGCTTCGTATGATGCCAAGGAGGGACGGATGATCAACTCGGGCATTATCGACGGACTCGACGTTAAAGAGGCTATCGTGCGGATGTTCGACGAGGTGGAGGCGCGGGGTCTTGGCCGGCGCAAGGTGAACTATCGCCTGCGCGATGCGATCTTCTCACGCCAAAGGTATTGGGGTGAGCCGATACCTGTCTATTATAAGGATGGTATCCCGACGGCTTTGCCATTCAGTGCGTTGCCGCTGGAACTTCCGAAGGTGAGCGATTTCTCGCCTTCACGATCGGGCGAACCTCCATTGGCTCGCGTAGCCGACTGGAGTTATGAGGGTTGGCCTCTGGAGACGAGTACCATGCCCGGGTTCGCGGGGTCGAGCGCTTACTATCTGCGCTATATGGACCCGACTAACGACGGAGCTTTAGTGTCGCGCGAGGCTGACGAGTATTGGCGCGATGTAGACCTCTACGTAGGCGGCATAGAGCACGCCACGGGCCACCTTATCTACTCGCGGTTCTGGAACAAATTTTTGTTCGACATCGGCGAGGCGGCGGAGCAGGAGCCGTTCCGCAAGCTCGTCAATCAGGGGATGATACAGGGTCGGTCGAACTTCGTGTACCGCTACCTCGGCCTAAATGTTTTCGTTTCTTTACACATTAAAGAAGAAATTGACGCTGCCGGAAATTTTGAAGAACTTAATGTTGTCCTTCGGAAATATGGACTTGATCCTATACGATCAATATCTGACGGGCCGATTACCTCAGTTACCTCTTTTTTCAATAGAAATTCTCTATTCTCTTCCTTGCACGTGGACGTGAACATAGTGCGTAACGACGTTCTGGATACGGACGCTTTCAAAAAGTGGCGGCCCGAGTTCGCCGACGCCGAATTCGTGCTCGAAGACGGGAAATATGTGTGCGGCTGGGGGATCGAGAAGATGTCTAAAAGCATGTACAATGTGGTGAACCCAGACCGGATCGTGGCCGATTACGGCGCCGACACGCTACGCATGTACGAGATGTTCCTCGGGCCGCTCGAAGCGTCCAAGCCGTGGGACACCAACGGCATCGACGGGGTGCATAAGTTCCTGCGCAGGTTCTGGCGGCTGTTCTTCGCAAGTGGTGATTTCGGAGTAAGCGACGAGTCTCCTACGGCTGCAGAATTCAAAACACTGCATAAGACAATCAAAAAAGTGCGGGAGGACATCGAGAACTTCTCGTTCAACACCTCGGTGGCGGCGTTTATGATCTGTTTGAACGAACTCGGTCTCTGCGATAAACGACAGATTTTGGAGCCGCTGACGATCCTGTTGGCTCCGTTCGCTCCGCACATCACTGAGGAACTGTGGTCTCGGATGGGGCACGAGGGGTCGATCTTCGACGAGCGGATGCCGGAATACGCTCCGGCGCACCTCGTGGAGAGTGAGTTCGAATACCCGGTGTCGGTCAACGGAAAACTGAGGTTCAAGAAATCGTTGCCTCTCGGAATCTCCGTCGCCGAGATAGAGGCCGCGGTGCTGGCCGACGAGAATGCCGGGCGGTGGCTTGAGGGCCGCGAGCCGAAAAAAATGATAGTCGTTCCCGGAAAGATCGTCAATATAGTGATATGACAAAGTACATTAATCCCGGTCGCCTGCTCAAGGAGTATGTACTGATACATCTGGGGTGCATCCTCTACGCGTTTACCTGGGCGGGCATTATCGAATCGGCGCACGGCATCGGCGGCGGGGCGAGCGGTCTGGCGCTGCTCATTCAATACGCCACCGGCCTGCCGATGGGTATCGGTTACATCATCATCAACGGCGTGCTTGTGGTTCTGTTGCTGGTGATCGTGGGGCGAAACTTCGGACTCAAAACCATCTTCGGCATTGCTTCGATAGCGCTGTGGCTCAACCTATGGGGGGCCATTCTGCCCGACAACCTGCTGGGTTTGGCCGACGACAAATTGCTGTCGGCGATACTCGCAGGGGCGGTGACCGGGATCGCCGTGGGAATATGCCTGCTGCAAGGGGGCAGCACCGGCGGCACCGACATCGTGGCGATGATAATTAACAAATTCCGAAGGGTGGCCTACGGGAGGGTGGTGATGGTGTCGGACTTTGCCATCATCGGCATCTCGTGGTTCGTCTACCACGAGCGGCCCGATGTCGACAACCCGCTGGCGATGATAATCTACGGCTACGTGCTGGTGGCGGTGTTCAGCTACACCGTTGACACGATGTTGGCCGGTAACAAACAGTCGTCGCAGATATTGATCTTCTCCAGGCGCTATACCGATATCGCCGGCGAGATCACGCGAAACCTCCACCGGGGAGTGACGATACTCGACGGCGAAGGGGCCTACACTGGGCAGCCGTCGAAAATGCTTGTGGTGCTGTGCCGGAAACAGGAGACGAGTAATATTCTTCGGGCGGTCAAACAACTTGACCCCGAGGCTTTTGTTTCGGTTAGCAGTGTTATGGGGGTCTATGGAAAGGGGTTTGAGGACTTCGACGTTAAACCGAAGAAGATTTAAAATGCGTAAACTTGTCATATCCCTGCTGGTCGTCGCCTTCGGTCATTGGGTCGCAGCGGGGCAGAGTGCGCCGATCGCAGAGCCGTTCGCGAGCGGGGATGTGACGCTGACGCCGTCGTGGGTGAAGGATCGCGAAGAACTTAACATCCGATTCCTGAGATCGCTCGACCGCGAGAGGTTGCTGCATAACTTCAGGGTTAACGCACAGTTGCCCTCCGACGCTAAGCCGTTGGGGGGCTGGGAGGCTCCAGGAGTGGGGCTGAGGGGGCATTATGTGGGCCACTATCTGTCGGCGCTCTCGACGTTGGTGGTGCGGGACGGCGATCAGGAACTGAGCCGGAGGTTGGAGTATATAATCGACGAGTTGGCCAAGTGTCAGCAGACTTTCGGGAACGGATATCTGAGCGCGTTTCCCGAAAGAGACTTCGATGTGTTGGAAACGAGGTTTACGGGGGTCTGGGCGCCCTATTATACATACAACAAGGTCATGCAGGGTCTGCTGGACGCGTACACACGCACCGGAAACCGGAAGGCTTACCGAATGGTGGTCGAGATGGCCGGATGGGCGGGCCGCAGGATGGCGCGGCTCGACAGGGCGACCATCGACAGAATTATGTACACCGCGCAGGCCAATCCCCAGAACGAACCGGGGGCGATGAACGAAGTGTTGTACAAACTCTACGAAATATCGGGCGATCCGCAACATCTTGCTCTGGCGGGTCTGTTCGACCCGGACTGGTTTGCCAATCCGCTCGCGCGCGGCGAGGATATCTTGTCGGGCCTGCATTCGAACACCCATCTGGCGATCGTGAACGGATTCGCCCGACGGTGGTCGGTGACGGGTGAGACGAAATACCGCGACGCGGTTGTGAATTTTTGGAATATGCTGATCGGGCACCACGCCTGGGCCAACGGTTCGAGCAGCGGCCCGCGGCCAAACGCCACGACATCCACCTCGCTGACGGCCGAGCACTGGGGAGATGCCGACCGGCTAGGGCACTTCACGAAAGAGATTGCCGAGAGCTGCGTGTCGCACAACACTCAGAAGCTGACGGCGTATCTGTTCGCACAGACGGCCGACCCGAGGTATGCCGACTCGTACATGAACATGTTCTACAACGCGGTGATGGCGGTGCAGAGTCCGGCGACCGGAGCGTATGTCTATCATCTGCCGTTGGGCTCGCCACGCAACAAGAAATATATGAAGGATGAAGATTTCTTCTGTTGCAGCGGATCGAGCCTCGAAGCGTTCACCAGACTAAACGACAATATCTATTTCCGCGACGAGCGGGGAGTTTGGGTGAATCTGTACATACCGTCGAAGGTGGTGTGGAGAGAGAAGGGGGTGGAGTTGGAGCAGTCGGGGAATTTTCCGAAGGACACGAAAGTGAGTTTGACGGTCACGGCCCGGCGGGAAACGGCGTTTACGCTCAGGTTGTTCGTTCCGTCATGGTCGGAGGGGGTTGAGGTGCGGGTGAACGGCGAAAAGGTTGATGTGGAACGGCGGACGGCGGCGGCATATGTGGAACTTGCCCGAAGTTGGAAGAACGGCGACAGGGTGGAGATGGAGTTCAGGTCCGGTTTCCATGTGAAACCGCTGCCCGACGCGTCGAACACTTTCGCCATCTTCCACGGCCCGACCATGTTGGCTTTCGAGACGAGGCGCGAGGTGGTTCTGAAAGGAGACATGGAAGGGGTCGTGGACGGCCTGTCGGCGGTGGATCCCGCGGAGGGTGTTTTCGAACTGCTCAACGGAGGTGAGACTTACCGACTCCGGCCGCTGTTCGACGTCGACGAACAGTCGTATGGAGTGTATGCAACGATCAAAAATTATTGAACGACATGAAGTATAAAAGACATCTTATCACCGCGGCGCTGCCTTACGCGAACGGCGGGATACATATCGGGCATCTGGCGGGGGTTTATATTCCGGCCGACATCTACTCGCGTTACCTGAGGGGACGCGGCGAGGAGGTGGTGTGGGTGTGCGGGAGCGACGAACACGGTGTGCCCATCACCATCAAGGCGCGCAACGAGGGGACAACCCCGCAGGCTGTCGTCGACCGGTATCACGATCTGATCCGGCGGTCGTTCGAGAG
>JAITWC010000076.1 GCA_031285485.1 Alistipes sp. | reverse complement strand
TGTCCTTCCTCGGATTCCAGAGCCAGTCGGTGGCCGTCGAGGGCCGTACAAGCATCGACATCACCCTCGTCGAGTCCGCCGAACAGATCGACGACGTCGTCGTGATCGGGTACGGCACCACCACCAAGCGCGACCTCACCGGCGCCGTCACCCAGGTGAAAGCCGAAGACCTGATGGTCACCGCCCCCACCAGCATACAGGAAGCCCTGCGCGGTAAAGCCGCGGGGGTCGTGGTGACCGGTACCGGCATGAACCCCCAGATCCGTATCCGCGGTAACCGCTCGATCAGAGCGAACAACGACCCGCTGTTCGTGATCGACGGTGTTCCGCAGGTCGGCGGTCTCGACCTGGTCAACCCCAACGACGTCGAGTCGATCGAGATCCTCAAGGATGCCTCGGCGACCGCCATCTACGGTTCGAGGGGGGCGAACGGGGTTATCCTCGTCTCCACCAAGCAGGGTACCAAAGATCGCGTCACCGTCACCTACGACGCCTACGTCAATATCGAGGAGATGAACAGCTGGCGTCCACTGATGGATGGCGGTCAGTATCTCGAATTCATACGCGAATCGGGCCGTCAGTACATCTACGACGGGCAGGGCGGCTACTCGATCAATCCCGCCTCCAACTATCGGTCGGAGACTCCCGACATGGTGCAGGACCTTGCGCTGACCGACGTCACCAAGGACGGTTCGGGATACATCGCCAACTCGGTGCGCGAAGGATGGGCCGGCAACGTCTACAACGCCGACAAAGTGCGCAGCTACGACTGGCAGACATCGCGCTGGCGCAAAACCTGGTTCTCGCACTCACACAACGTCAACATACGCGGCGGTAACGAAAAAACACAGGTGGCCATCTCCGGTAACTTCATGGACAACCAGGTTCGCCAGATGGATTCTTACCGCAAGCGCTACACGGTCAACATGAACCTCGAACAGGTGGTCAACAAAGCCATCACCGTGGGCGCACGCGCCAACTTCTCCTACATGGAGTGGTGGGACGACTTCGGAGTGGGCGGACAGTTCAGCCCTCTGGCCAGCCCGTTCTACTCGCCCAAGAACGCCGACGGCAGCTACGACACCACCAAACCAGGCGACATTGCCAACGGCATCATCCCCACCCCCGGCGGCGAACCGCTCTGGTACAACCCGTGGCTCGACCTCGACGGTATCGACGGCATCAACAAGAACAACCGTTTCGCCACCACACTTTACACCACCATCAAGCTGATGCCCAAGCTCACCTACTACGCGAGTTTCGGCACGACCATGCGTCTGAGTCAGGAGCAGCGTTTCTTTGCCTCGGCATCCTCCTCGAAGCAGTTCGGTCTGTCGGAGGCCTACTCCTACGCCGACATGAACCGCGACTGGAACTTCACCCAGACGTTGACCTATGCCGACAAGATCGGTGACCACGACTTCTCGGTCATGATCGCTCAGGACGCCTTCAAAGAAGTTTACGAACGTCTGAGGGGCGGAGCGCTGAATCTTCCGATCGAAGACCAGCAGTGGAACCAACTCCAGAACGCCGTGGGTACGAAGTCCGTCACCACCGACTACACACAGCGCACGCTGCTCTCCTACTTCGCCCGCGCCCACTACGGCCTCAAGGGTAAATACCTGCTCGACCTCACCTACCGCTACGACGGCGCGTCGGTGTTGGCCCAAGGTCACAAATGGTCGGGTTTCCCGTCGGCCGCTTTCGCATGGCGCGTCATCGATGAACCGTTCATGCAGAGCGCCGGTGCACTGTCCGATCTCAAGCTGCGTCTTGGTTACGGTATCTCGGGCCAGCAGTCCATCAGTCCCTACACCACGGTCGGCAGCATCACCAACGCCCGCTACAACTGGGGTACGGTCGGCGCCAATGGCTATCGTCCCAGCTCGCTCTCCAACCCCAATTTGGGCTGGGAACGTTCGGCAACACTCAGCCTCGGTATCGACTTCGGGCTGTGGAGAGGCCGCCTCAGAGGTACTCTCGACCTCTACCGGGTTCACACTACCGACCTGCTCATGAACCGCTCGCTACCGAGGGCAATAGGTTTCGGTAGCATCAATCAGAACATCGGCGAAACACAGAACCAGGGGATCGAACTCTCCATCAACTCGGTTAACATTCGCAACGACCGTTTCACCTGGAGCACCGACCTCACGCTGGCCTACAACAAAGAGGAGATCGTGAAACTCTACTCCGGAATGACAAACGACCTCGGCAACCGCTGGTTCGTGGGCCACGCCATCCACACCTACTACGACTATGAAGGCTACTCCACCCTGTGGAACTACACCAAAGCCGATATGGACGAAATGGCCAAGTTCCTCGAAAAAGACCCGGGTGCGAGAGCCACTTACCAGCCCGGTACCTACCGCATCGTCGACCAGAACGGCGACTACCGCATCAACCAACAGGACGACCGCGTGATCCGCGGTCAGAAGATGCCCCGCTTCACCGGCAGTCTCTCCAACACGTTCAGCTACTCTTTTGCCAACGGCGGTTCGCTCGATCTGTTCGTGTTCGCATACTGGGCCACCGGTTTCACCGTATTCCAAGATCCAGGCATCAACATGGCCGGCCGCTACAACGGCACCTATGGCAAATACTGGACTCCGCGCGACACCAACTCGGTATACATCAAGCCGCTTCAGTCGCAGGCTGAACATCCTTTCGCAAATGGCTACCGCTACTTTAAGGGTGACTACCTGAAGATCGACGACATAACGCTGGGTTACACTCTGCCCAACACTCTGCTCAATCGTTTCGGTATCTCCAATCTGCGCTTCTACGCCAAGTTCCGCAATCCGTTCTCGCCAATCACCTCATATCCGTTCAAAGATCCGGAAGGTGCGGCCAACATGCCTGGCAGCGGTAACTTCTACGATAACGGCAACAGCTACAACGACCCCGACACCATCCGCACTTACCAGTTGGGTGTTCAACTGCAATTCTAAGAGTAACGGCTAAAATTCAGAATGATGAAAAAAATGAAAAACATAGGATTTGTGCTGGCGGGCGCGGCGTTGCTGTCGTTTGCCTCCTGTGCCGACTTTCTCGACGAGAAAGGTTATAGGGCAGACTACAAGTATTACGATACGGCGGCGGGAGCCGAAAGTCTTGTCGCTGCCTCCTACAACGGGCTGCGCAGCTTCGCCACCTCGGGCAACGTAACCGGGATCGTGACGTGGGAGCAGATTGGTACCGACATCTACACCGGTGGCGCCGAAGGCGGCAGCCTTCCCTCGTTCGGTTACTATCAGGCTCAGATGAACCCCAGTTCGGGCGACATCCCCTGGAACGGTTTCTACGAGGCCATTGCCACCATCAACCAGGGGTTGGTCTCGATTCCGAAAAGTCCGATCGCGGACGACATTAAAAAAGTCCGTGTTGCCGAGCTGAAATTCCTGCGCTCCTACTACTTCTTCTTCCTTGTGCAGCACTTCGGCAAAGCCGTGCTGATGCTCGAACCGGTGACCGAACCCAAACTCGACCTGGTGCTCTCAACTCAGAAGGATGTGCTTGCTAAGGCTATCGGCGACACCACCGAGGCGTGGAACGATCTTCCGTGGGCCAACGCTGCCGGTCAGGTGACGGGCGACTATGGTCGCGCGAGCAAGGGTGCAGCCGGATTCCTGTTGGCCCACATGCACATGTACCGTTACAGCCAGCGCTGGGCCGGTCAGGGCCAGAGTAACTCGGCGATGAACGAAGACCGCGGCGCCCAGTCCGACGACCTTGCAAAGACAATCTTCTACGCCGAGCAGGTTTGTAACTTCGGTGCGGGCGCGGGCAGCGGTTCCAACCACTCTTTAGCCGCCGACTACGCCGACCTGTGGAGATGGAACCCGAAAACCGGTAACACCAGTCTGGACAACTACCGCGGTTCCGAGTTGATCTTCGCCGCCATGTACTACAACAGTCCGTTCTTCAACAACGTTAACGACCTTACCAGCGTACACGACGGCGGCAACTGGATGCACCTCCAGGGTACCATGTGGTCGGAAGGCGTCACCACGATCACCGTGGGTGGCAATGCCGACGGATCGAACAACATCTGGGGATGGGTAGAGGATACTACCACCGGCCAACCCGTTGCCGGCAGCCACGGTGTCTACCGAGACATCATCACCGGCCGTGCATGGCGCCGTTTCGCTCCGTCGCCCTATTTCTACTCCGACGAAGGTCTCTTCGGCCGTCAGGCTTACACCAACGGCAAACCGGGTAAATTGCAGGATGCACGCCTCTACAAAGGTTTGAACTGGGTTTATTATGCCAACGACAACATCGGTACGGCAGCTCAGGAACAGCCCACCGTTCGCTGGAGAGCCCTCTCCAACGGTGCCGGTTCGTTCAATCCCGCCTCGATCGGTAAGCAGGAAGGTGCTCTTCGCTACCAGCGCGGCGACACCGCCATAGTGGTCTCGCTTGAAAACCTGAATACCCGTTTCCCGAACGGTACTCCGGCCGAAAAACTGGCACTGGCCCGTGCCGAGCGCTCCTACTGGTATCTGCCGATGCAGTCGATTCCCGTTCCCACCGCTCAGCAGGTCAACGAACGCGACGCGATCACCAACATGTTCCCCTCGCTGGCAAAACACCTCGACAGCCGCCGTCCCACTTCCGATGCGCAGGCCGGTTTCCGCGACCTTATGCTCTATCGTCTGGCCGAGCTCTACATCGTTCTGGGTGAAGCTTACGCGCTGAACGGTCAGTTCTCCGAAGCCGCTGCCGCTATCAACGTCGTTCGCGACCGCGCCGCGTGGAAAGAGGGCGAAAGCAAATACAACCACTTCTTCATGTTCGACGGTGGTTCGAGGGCCGACCTCACCAAGTCGACTCAGGAAGACATGAGAATCTCGGCAGATTTCCTCAGTTCGATGAGCGAGGCCGAACTACTCGACTTCTTCCTCGACGAACAGGGCCGCGAATGCTACGGCGAGGCCAACCGCTGGTCGCGTCTGGTTCGCAACGGCGCCGACTTCTTCGTCAACCGTGTCAGATCGCACAACTACCTGGCTTCGGGTAACGTGCAGCCCCACCACCGTTTTCGTCCGATCCCGCAGTCCCACCTCGATGCGATCGACCCGAAACGTCCGGAAGATCAGAATCCGGGCTATTAATGGTTATGTGTAGCACTTCAATTTCGAACCTTCAGATTTTAGATTAGTTTGAATTAATTTCCGGGAACAAAACAGGGTTGTCAGGTACATTGTTCGCACAAGACCTGCAACCCTGTTTGTTTTTTTTATTGTGGATTTCCAAACTTTCGCCGCACAAAGAGTTAAGCCGATATTTTGTTAAGGTTTGGAAATCCAGAACCTCTGAAACTTTTCAGAGGCTTGCCGGAGAACTTTTGGAACCTCTGAAACTTTTCAGGGCCTTCCCGCGGCGCTCCTTGAACGTGCGACCGTAACTCCTTTTTTCAATGATCTTGTCCATGTCCCAAAGCTAAGATTTGTTTCTCTGTCTTAAACTCTTTGCGCGGGCCAAGGCAGGAACTCCAGTTTTGTACATCTGATATTTCCGCCCATATTACGCGTGCTGTGTGCGTGTGGGAAAAATCCGATTTCGTTTTTCCGATTATATTCTTCCCAAATCCGCTTTTTATTGCGTTGTTTTGCGTAGCTTTGCGGGATAATTCCTGAACCGAACTATGAGTGCTTTAACTTCCATAATCAAATTCTTTGTCGGCTCGAAGGCCGACACCGACCGGAAAATGATCGAGCCGTATGTTACGCGCACGCTCGAAATATATCCGACACTCGCCTCGATATCCAACGACGAACTGCGGGCACGGAGCGCTGCCATGCGAGTCTCCATCGCCGAGTTCATCGCCCCCGAGGAGGGACGGATCGCAACCCTCAAAGCCGACATCGACTCGCCGGAGATTCACCTCGACCGAAAAGAGGCGATGGCCAAAGAGATCGAGGAGCTGACGAAACAGATCGACGAAAAGATCGAGGAGAAACTCGAAGAACTGTTGCCAGAAGCGTTCGCCGTGATGAAAGAGACCGCGCGGCGTTTCAAGGAGAACTCCACCGTGAGGGTCACGGCCACCGATTTCGACCGCGACCTCGCCGCCACGAAAGATTTCGTCACCATAGAGGGCGAGACCGCCGTCTACAAGAACAGCTGGATGGCGGGCGGAAACATGATAACGTGGGACATGGTGCACTACGACGTGCAGCTGTTCGGCGGGGTCGCCCTCACCCACAGCCGCAAACACCCCGCAAAGAACGTGGGCGAACGAAGCCGCATAGGTCAGATCGCCGAGCTGGCAACGGGTGAAGGTAAAACCCTCGTGGCGACACTGCCGGTGTTCCTCAACGCACTCGCAGGAAAGGGTGTCCACATGGTGACCGTCAACGACTACCTCGCCCGGCGCGACAGCGAGTGGATGGGGCCGATGTACGAGTTCCACGGCCTGAGCGTCGACTGCATAGATAAACATCAGCCCGGAAGCACCGCGCGCCGGAAAGCCTACATGGCCGACATCACCTACGGAACCAACAACGAATACGGGTTCGACTACCTGCGCGACAATATGGCGATCCAGCCCGACGATCTGGTGCAGCGCAAATTGCACTTCTCCATCGTCGACGAGGCCGACTCGATCCTGATCGACGACGCCCGTACACCTCTCATTATATCGGGGCCCGTGCCCAAGGGCGACGACCAGATGTTCGAGCAGTACCGCGCTCCGATCGAAAGTCTCTACAACCTGCAAAAGGCCGACGTTACGAGACTCGTCACCGAGTCGCGAAAGCTGTTCGGCGAAGGCAGGATGGACGAGGCAGGAGTGTTGTTGCTCCGCGCCCACAAGGGTCTGCCCAAGTACAAGCCCCTCATAAAGTTTCTGAGCGAAACGGGCGTGAGATCGCTGTTGCAGAAGACCGAAAACACCTACATGGCCGACAACAACAAGCGAATGCCCGAGATCACCGACGATCTGTGGTTCGTGATCGACGAGAAAGGTCACTCGGTGGATCTAACCGACAAGGGACACGAAAACCTGTCACGCACGTTTAAGGAAGAAAGGTTCTTCGTACTGCCCGACATCGGCAGCGAAATCGCATCGCTTGAAAATGCCGGGCTTAGCGCTGAAGAAAAAGCCGAAAAGAAAGACGCTCTGGTCAGCGACTACTCAATAAAGAGCGAGCGAGTCCACACTGTCAACCAGTTGCTCAAGGCGTACAGCATGTTCGAACGCGACGTGGAGTATGTGGTGATGGACAACAAGGTGAAGATTGTCGATGAACAGACGGGGCGTATCCTCGAAGGGCGTCGCTACTCCGAAGGACTGCACCAGGCTATCGAGGCGAAAGAAAAGGTGCAGGTCGAGGCGGCGACGCAAACGTTCGCCACGATCACGTTGCAGAACTACTTCCGCATGTACCACAAGTTGGCCGGGATGACCGGTACGGCCGAAACCGAGGCAGCCGAGTTCTGGAACATCTACAAGCTCGACGTGATGGTGATCGGCACAAACCGCCCCGTGATCCGTGACGACCGCGAAGATCTTGTCTACAAAACCAAACGCGAGAAGTACAACGCCGTAATCGACGAGATAGCACGCCTTGTGACCGCGGGCCGGCCGGTGTTGGTGGGTACAACGTCGGTCGAGATTTCGGAACTGCTTTCGAGGATGTTGAAACTGCGCGGTATCAAGCACAACGTGCTTAATGCCAAACAACACCAACTCGAAGCACAGATCGTTGCCGAAGCGGGACACGCCGGGCAGGTTACCATAGCAACCAACATGGCGGGCCGCGGTACCGACATCAAGCTCACGCCCGAGGTGAAGGCCGCGGGGGGGCTGGCGATAGTCGGCACCGAGCGGCACGAAAGCCGCCGTGTGGACAGGCAGTTGCGCGGACGTGCCGGACGTCAGGGCGACCCCGGGTCGTCGCAGTTCTTCGTATCGCTGGAAGACGACCTGATGCGTCTGTTCGGCTCGGCACGCATCGCCGGCATGATGGACCGTCTGGGTCTCGAAGAGGGTGAGGTGATACAGGCCAAGATGATGTCGAGCGCCATTGAACGCGCACAGAAAAAAGTGGAGGAGAACAACTACGGCATCCGCAAACGCCTGTTGCAGTACGATGACGTGATGAACTCGCAGCGAGAGGTGATCTACACCCGCCGCCGCCACGCGCTGTTCGGAGAACGGATCGAGTTAGACCTCAACAACATAATGTGGGACTTCGCCGAGGAGTTTGCGCAGGAGTGGGAGGGAGCAGACTTCGAGGACGCCTCGTTCGAGTTGATCCGCATGGCGGCCGTCCATATCTCGTTCGACGAAGCCGCGTTCCGCGCTGCGGGACGGAAAGAGCTTGCCGAGATGGTAGTGAACGATCTGCGAACAGCCTACGAACGGCGCTCGCAAAACGTCGCACAGGTCGCCCGACCCTTCATAGCCAAAATGTACAAAGACCTCGGCGAGGCACATCAGGGGGCGCAAACACTGATCCCCCTTACCAACGGCACACTCGGATACCGCGTGTCGGCCGACGTGCGCAAAACCTACGAGACGGACTGCAACGAGATATACAAAGCATTCTCCAAGATAGTGATGCTCATCACCATAGACGACAACTGGAGGGAGCACCTGCGCGAGATGGACGACCTGCGCCAAAGCGTGCAGAACGCCACCTATGAACAGAAAGACCCGCTGCTCATCTACAAACACGAGTCGTTCGGCCTGTTCATGAAGATGCTCGCCAAGGTCAATCGCGAGGTGCTGTCCATCGTGGGCAAGAGCTACATACCGGTTCGCACGGCGCCCGAAGGTTCCACCGCTCCCGCACAAGTATCGCGGCGCGAGAGGGCGCAGATTGACGTCAATCGTCTGCACGCCTCGCGCATGGAGGCCGCGCGTCAGGCAGGAGCTGGCGACCGCGGCAAACCCATGCCCGTGCAGGTCGACAAAAAAGTGGGCCGCAACGATCCCTGCCCTTGTGGCAGTGGCAAGAAGTATAAGAACTGCCACGGAGCGAACGCATGACGCATCAACAGATCGACGAAAAAAAGAACCCGTCTCAAAATCAAAATTGAGGCGGGTTTGTTTTTTCGGCGTAGGCGAGAGGGATGATATTTTGGTGTTGCGATGTGACAAAGCCACGGGGCCTCTTTCGGGGCCATTCTCAACAGCCGAATACTCGCCAATTTTCCCAAAAGAAAACACCCGCCTTACACTTATCGGGTGTAAAAACGGTGTAAATCTTGCAATTAATTGAAAATCAATGTTACTTGCGGAGAGAGGGGATTTTGTGCCTTTTTCTAACCGCCTTATAATCAGCTTGTCAAAATGTCGTAAATCGAAATGTCACCGAATTTGTCCCTCCGGCGTTGCGGTATTCTGCACCGCATTTCATTACCCCACAAAGGTATGAATTGTTTGTGAAAAATCAATAAGTGGCAACATTTTGGAGTTCCTAACTTAGCCCGCATAAAAAGTTAAGCCAAAACAAAACTTAACTTTGGGCAATGGAAAAGAGTATTGAAAAAAGGAATTACGATCGTGCGTTCAAGGAACGCGCGGTGAA
>JAITWC010000074.1 GCA_031285485.1 Alistipes sp. | reverse complement strand
GGTGCTTTTTTTTCATCGCCGACTACCACTCGCTAACGACCCATCCCGATCCGGGGTCGCTGCACGGCAATATTCGCGACGTGCTGAGCGAGTATCTCGCCGCCGGACTCGACCCGGACGTGGCAACGATCTACGTCCAGAGCGACGTACCCGAGGTGGCGGAGCTGCAACTGCTGCTGAGCATGCACGCCCACGTTCCCGAGTTGCTGCGCACCGCCTCGTTCAAGGACAAGGCGAGTAAACTGCGGGGCCGGAGCGTCGAGGGCGAGGATACCGAGAGCGGACTGGCCGGGATCAGCGCCGGGCTGCTGTGTTACCCCGTGCTGATGGCGGCCGACATTTTGCAGCACCGCGCCGACAAGGTGCCTGTGGGCAAAGACCAGGAGCAGCACCTCGAAATGACGCGTTTCTACGCCCGCCGGTTCAATTCGTTCTACGGAGTGGAGTATTTCAGGGAGCCGGCGGCCTGTAACTTCGGCACGGAATTGGTGAAGGTGCCGGGACTGGACGGCAGCGGCAAGATGGGCAAGAGCGAGGGCAACGGACTGTACCTGAGCGACAGCGACGCCGACATTCGCAGGAAGGTGATGCGTGCGGTGAGCGACGGCGGCCCCACCGAACCCGACCAGCCCATGGCCGGGCCTGTGGCCAATCTTTTCACGCTGCTGGAGCTGGTTTCGTCGCCCGACACGGTTGCCCGTTTCAGGGCCGACTACTCCCGCTGCGAGATACGCTACGGCGATCTGAAGAAGCAGCTGGCCGAGGACATAGTGGCGGTGGTGTCGCCCATCCGCGAGCGCATCGAGGCCATCCGTGCCGACGACGCATACCTTCGCCGCGTGACGGCGGAGGGTGCGGAGAGGGCCCGCGCGAGTTCGGCCGCGACCCTGGCCGACGTGCGCGGGATCATGGGCATCAAACGGTTTTGATCGCCGCTTGCGTCGGCGACGCAGGCGCGAAACAGCCGAATTTACCACTTGCGTCGGCGACGCGAACGCGAAAAGGACGAATTTGCCACTTGCGTCGGCGACGCAACGACCAAAAAGCCGAATTTGCCACTTGCGTCGGTGACGCAACGACCAAAACAACGAATTTACCCCTTGCGTCGGTAACGCGAACGCCAAAAAGACGAATTTGCCACTTGCGTCGGCGACGCAAACACGAAAAAGACGATTTTACCCCCTGCGTCGGCGACGCAACGACCAAAACAACGAATTTATCCCCCGCGGCGGGAATATGCGCGGCCAACCGGAGACGGGCGCCCGTTCCGCCGCCGATAACGGACACCGAACCGATCACCGAATGAGATTCATCGACCGTGTATACCTGAGATTCCTGCGGCTTGCCCGCAGATTGAACGACCGACAGATGATGATGGCGCTGGCCGTCGTCGTGGGACTGTTAGCGGGGGTGGGAACGTACCTTTTCGAGGTCCTGCTGCACGGAATAAAGTGGGCGCTGACCGGTTGGCTCGATGTGGAGGGCGAAACGTACCTCTATCTGGTCTATCCGGCGGCGGGTATCATCCTGGCGTCGCTGTTCGTGAGGTACGTGGTGCGCGACCACATCTCCGAAGGGGTCACGCGGGTGCTCTACGCCATGTCGAAGCGCTCCTCGCGCATCAAACCCCACAACATGTGGACTTCGCTCGCCGGCGGGGCCACCACCATCGGCTTCGGGGGCTCGGTGGGGCCCGAGGCGCCCATCGTGCTGACCGGCGCGGCCATCGGGTCGAACGTGGGGCGGGCCCTCAGGCTCAACTACAAGCAGTCGACGCTGCTGCTGTGCTGCGGCGCGGGTGCGGCGGTGGCCGCGATCTTCAAGGCGCCCATCGCGGGGTTGGTGTTCGTGCTCGAAATCCTGGCGCTGGAGATGACCGCCGGCTCGATCATCCCGCTGCTGCTCGCCACCATAGCCGGCACCACGCTGGCGTTCGCGCTGAGGGGGTTCGACCCCATCATCGCGGTCAACGTGCCCGAGGTGTTCCAGATACGCAACATCCCGATGTACGCCCTGCTGGGGCTGGCGTGCGGATCGGTGGCCTACTACTTCACGTCGGTCAACTCGGCGGTGTCGCGGTTCTTCGGGCGGATGGACGCGGTGTGGAAAAAGTGGCTCGCGGGAGGGGCGATCCTCGGGGCGCTGATCTTTCTCTTTCCCTCGCTCTACGGCGAGGGCTACGAGGCGTTCGGCGAACTGATGCACGGCAGGATGGACACGCTGCTGGAGAGTTCGCTGTTCTACAAATACCGCGCCATCCCGTGGGTGGTGATCGCCTATCTCGTGGCGGCGCTCTTTCTGAAAGTCGTGGCCACCGCGACCACCAACGCCGCGGGGGGGGTGGGCGGAACGTTCGCGCCGTCGCTCTTCGTGGGGGCCTTCACCGGCGCGGCGACCGCTTTCACGTGCAACTACCTGCTCGGCATGGAGCTGCCGCTGGTGTCGTTCACCCTGGTGGGCATGGCGGGGGTGATGGCGGGGGTGATGAAGGCGCCCCTGACGTCTATCTTCCTGATCGCCGAACTGTCGAACGGCTACGGGCTGTTCATCCCGCTGATGGTAACGACGGTTCTCTCGTTTATGCTCAACCACTGGCTCGACCCCGACTCGATATACACCAAACAGCTGCGGCAGAGGGGCGAGCTGCTGTCGCACGACAAGGACGCCTCGGTGATGGTTTTTCTCGACCTTGAGAGACTGATGGAGACCGACCCCCTGCCTTTCGGCGCCGACGACACGCTGGGCGACGCGGTGAAAGTCATCGCGCGGGCCCACCGCAACGTCTTTCCGGTGCTCGGCGACGGCGGGGTGCTTGTCGGGATCGTGCAACTGGACGACGTGAGGGTCGACATGTTCGAACCGTCGAAGTACGCAACGCCCATCGCGGCCTACATGATAGAACCGCCCGAACGAATCCTGCCCGGCGAGCAGGTGGCCAGCGTGCTGCGCAGTTTCGACGAGACCGCGACCTGGACCCTGCCCGTGGTCGACAAGGAGGGATGCTACCTGGGGTTCCTCTCCAAATCGCGCATCCTCGCAGCCTATCGCGAGCAGCTCGTCGAGATATCGCAATAACATTCCGTCCGAACTCCCTCCGTTGCCGACTGTCGATAAACGTTTTCGCCGTCGGCGACAGCGGGTCGGAACCTGTCGTTAAACCCATTTTGCCCGTTACCGCGGGATCGACGGGGAGACGAAAATCCCTTCTCTGTGATTCGGGCAAAAAAAAGCCCCCTTTCGGGGGCCTGAATGCGGGCTGATTCAGCCCCGTTTGCGGTAAGATTGCCGGCATTATCGCGCCGACCCGATGCCCGTTTGTTGCAACGGCCCACTCGTCCGGCCCCCTTGAGGCGTGCCGGAAGGGTTACGCTCCGGCGGCGGGTACGCTGTCGGCGTTGCGGCCCGCAACGGCGTCGTATTCCTCATTCGAACCCACC
>JAITWC010000053.1 GCA_031285485.1 Alistipes sp. | reverse complement strand
GTGAACGATTGATGCCGCCCTCCGTTTTGTTCTGCCAATTCGATGATGAGCATCTTATCGTCGGGGATGGTGAATTTCGGGAGCGTGAAGACCACGCGCTCGGTGCGGTTGCCGCCCACTTCGGTAAAGTGGTTGTGGGCACGGAGCGGCCAAACCACCTGCTCCTGTATCGCCGTGCGCTTGGCGACCTTTTTATCCACGACCTTGAACGTAACGTAATCGGCCGAGAACGGCACGTTGCTCGAATTTTTCAGTTGGAGGTGGAAATAGAGAAGCCCATTATGTGAATACAATCCTTTGAGCGTGTACTGAATGCCGAACCGTTTACTCCCTATGTGCTTGATCTCGCGGCGGTCGTTCTTGTAAATCGACTGCATAATCAACTTGACGAGTAGTGGCGACTCCTGACCCAACTCCTGCATATAGACTTCGAGGGCGTTGTTGGGACGGTTCACCGCCTCGCCGTCGTGCAGGAAGTCGGTCATCTCGATGGCGAGTTTCACAGGTTCGTCGGCATACTTTACATTATAGGTATAGTAACTGCCGTCCTCCGTAATCACCGACAGATTGCTCTCTCGGCTGAAATCCCGCGCCGCCGCCTTGACCCGCAGCACGTTCTCCGTGCCGTCAGCTTTGGCCGCCAACAGGTCGGCGGAACCCAAATCGACATAGCGTATCGCCGACGGGAAGATGATGTGGACGGTTTTCGAAAATGTGACTTCAAGAGCATAGGGAGGAATCATCCGGTTGAACGTCAGCGGGCGCGTAAAGCCCTGATAATAGTCGCCCGTAGAGGGCATCGTTTCTTTGGCGGGGATAGAATCCTGAGCCATTTCCTGCGCTTTGGCAGTGATTGCGCCCGCGACAATAGCGAGCATCAAAAAAATCTTTTTCATTGCGTTGTTGTTTTTTATTGGTTAATGAAATTGGTTATGCGTTTGTCGCAGGCAACAGAAATAGCCGGTAGCCCGCTTTGAGCGATACCTTGACCTGCTGTGCCTTTTTAGAGATATACTGCGATGTACCCTGAATCACCCCGCGCCCGAGATCGGTCAGCAGTTGCTCGCCCGCGCCCTGTTGATTCAGGTTGATGGTCGTACCGAGTCCCTGACCCATATTGCCGGCTATCTCCTTGAACGCCTCGATCTCCATCGAGCCGGGGATGTAGATGCCCTGCTGACCGTCGCTGTCACAGACAGCGATCTCGACGGGAATGATATTGCCCTCGTATTCGATGGCCGTCACGGCGATTTCGAGCCACTCGCCCGTGATGCTGCCGGTTCCGGTGATGACGGTGTTGCGAGGGATTGTTATTCGCCCCGCCCGCATCGCTTCGGTGGTGCGCAGGCGCACGGTCTGCCCGTCGATGAGTGTCTGGTTGCCGTGAACCACAGCCGCGATAGTGTTCTTTGTGTCGACGGCGGCATCGTCATTGCCGACCGTGTTGAACCCTCGGTTGCGCTCCTGCGAGAACTGCCTTACGAACTCGGCATCGCTCATTGACGCACCCAATCGAGACACGACATCACGCTGCACCTGCGGAACCACTTCGACCAGCGCCTTGCGGTCGGGACCGACTTCGACAGGTTCAGTAGCAGTCGTCGCCCCGCCGTTCTCGTACAGGGCGGCCAGTTCGTAAGATCTCTCCATCAGTGCGAGTTGGTCATCCATACTCATCTCGGTCGCCTGCTGCTCTGCGACCTGCGCGTTGAGTCGCTCGATCTCGGCGGCCATCTCCTCCTTTTCGGGGTCGATCTCCGGCTCCTCGAAGAATGTCCCCAGCGTTCCCGTCAGCTCGGCGTGTGCCGAAGCCGACGACGATATCGCTCCGCCGTGAGACTGCGTGCCGCCATCATCCCACCACTCGGGATGTTCGTAATACTCGACGGGCTTGGGAGCCATCGCAATTTGCCGCTCTTCGCGGGCGAGGCGCTCCTCTTCCGTCTCGTTTTGCCTCAGCATATCGGAGTAGTCGCGCATCGTTACCCGTTGCTGTTCATCGCGAATCCGCATCTGCTCCTGTTCGTAGGCGGTCATCTTGTCATCTACGATGCCAGCGCCGCGCGGATCGGGGATCTCGGAGTTGAAGCCCGAGCCTTGCTCTTCGGCGGCTTTGTCCGCACCGCTCGGCGCGAAGATGAACCACATACAGGCGATGAAAATAATCACCATAATGGCGTAGACCAAAAACTTCTTACCGTTCCCCTTGGTCTTGTTCGATGTTTGTGTTGTCATAGTTGTTAGGATTTAAGAGTTGTTGTTCGTTCGATTCTTTGAGCGGGATTTCGATCTGTTGCGGCGGTGCGTTTTCGCGGCCGATACTCCAGATGGCGCGTGCGGTAATCCAAAGGTTCAGCGCGGCGAAGAGTACGAGCATCGCGACGATGACCACTGCCCGCCTATCGGGAGAGACCCTGCCGCATATGCGTCGCAGGCTCGTTTCGACCATCTCGCGGAGGCTTTCAAATGGTTTTCTAACTTCGCTGCGCTCGTTTTCCTCCTTCGCGCTTCGGCAATCCGCGCCAGCGCGATTGCGCTCTTCTTGTCGTCGGTTCATCGTTTTAATTTTTAGAATGTTAGCGGTCGATGGTTCGGATGTCTCGATTCTCCGCGACGTGAAAACCCTCG
Organism: Alistipes sp.; assembly: GCA_031285485.1. GTDB lineage: Bacteria > Bacteroidota > Bacteroidia > Bacteroidales > Rikenellaceae > UBA940. Next base: position 2,251 of record JAITWC010000053.1, on the reverse strand, counting down.
AAGATGAAGCCGTGCGGGTTGTTGTCGGAGCGTACCGAGTTTTGCAACCGGCCCGTGGTAACGAGGCTCCGCTCGGTGATACTCTTCTCTCGGATGATGTACTGACGCGCGAAGGTCCGTACCGAGTAGGGATAGACGTTGAAGTTGCACGCCACGCTATCCACTTCGATTCGCTGGTTGATATTGCCGGAAATGAGGCGGTTGTAGTACCCTTGCTCCGAGAGGTCGTTGTAGTGGTCGAACGCCGTTTTGTCGCTCAAGAAGAGCGCACGGTTGATATTGCCCTCGATGGCGGCCTTATCCGGCGCGAGCGTGTAGAACAGCTCGTGAAACATACGGACGTGCTGCCGGGCCTCCACGGGGCGGTTCTGCATCATGTCCTGCGACAGGGCGAGCATCAACGATTTACCCTCATCGAGAACGTAGATTTTCTGCCGTTGAGCCTCCGCGAAGTCGTATGCCTTCCACACCGACCAGCACATTACCACCGAGCAGGCGACAAGAAATACGATGCCGAACAGCCGTAGCTGCTTGAAACTCGATTCGATGTTGTTTAATGATTTGAACTCCATAGTGTCGTTTTTTAGAATGAAATGATTATCTGCCCGTTAATTGTCCCGTAATGTTTCCAACAACGGAACCGGCGACACCGGCAACTCTTTGTCCTGTACTCACAAAGAATCGGTTCACGTTTCTGCCGTACTGTCCCGCGCCCCCAGCCTGCACGATCCACTTCGCCACGGTCGGCACGCAGAAGTAACCCACAATGCCGATGATCATAAAGATGATGTAAACCGTGCTTGAGCCGTCGGGAATGAAGGTCGGATCGTTCAGCCGTTCGATGTCGTTTTGCAGCATCAGCACCTGAAGCCGCGCCAATATCGAGCTGAACAAATCGGCTACCGGCAACCATAGATACACGGTCAGATAACGGCCGATCCATTGTGTGAGGGATGACTGGAACCCGTCCCACACCGAGATTGCAAAGGCGATAGGCCCCAAAATGGCAAGCACGATCAAAAAGAAGGTACGGATGGTGTCGATGACCAGTGCGGCGGCCAGGAAGAGTAGCTCCAACAGTTCGCGGAACCAATTATGCACTATCTTTTTCAACTGATACATCCCTCGTTCGACGTGCAGACCTAATTTGTCCGTAGCGGCAAACGCCCCGAGTTTCTCCAGTTTCTCATCGAACGCCTTTTTGTCCACGAGGTAGGCGGTCTCGGGATTGCGGTGCATCGCCTCATACTCCAACAGGTCTTTCTCCGCCCGATACTTCTCCATATCGAAGGTCTGCGTCTGGAGCATCTGATTCGTTCCCTGTACCACGGGCGACATCACGCCGTTAATAGTTCCCAACACGATGGTCGGGAAGAACATAATCGCAAGCCCGATAGCGAACGGGCGCAGGAGCGGGAACACATCCAACGGCTCAGCGCGCGCCAACTGCTGCCACACCCGATACGCGACATAGAACAATGCGCCCAGTCCGGCGATGCCTTTGGCCACGCCCGCCATATTCCCACACAGCGGCATCATCTCCGAGTAGAGACTCCGCAGAATGGTGTGCAGGTTATCGAAATCTATTGCAAGAGGCATCATGGCTACCAGTATTTTTCATTGGGGCTACCGTAGAGCGCCATCACGCGGTCGGTGTCGTTCTTTTTCTTCGCCCGGAGCCACGACACGCCGATGTTCTTGTTGGTGTAATACTGTGTCAAGGCGCGGTACTCGTAGATGCGCTCGTAGCATCTGTCGACGATGTCGATGCGCCCCTTATCATCCACCGAGAGGCCATTTTCGTTCACGATGGCCTTCAGGTCGTTCAACACGACGCTCGACTCTTCCAAAAGTATCGCGTACCCGGCGGCAATGGCCGACAGTTCCTCCACGGTGAAATAGGGGTCGGAGAGCATCTTTTGATAGCTCGTGACGTAGATGTCCGAGATTTCGCCGATCATCAAAATGGTCTGTTGCACCTTGCGGGCATCCTTGACGAGGTTATGTACCTTTTTCAGCGCGTCGTAATACTGCTTGGCCTGCTTATAGATCTTGACGGTCTCCTGAAAGTTATTGATCATATTCGCCGCCGTCGTTCCGCTTTTGACGGCAACTAATGTATTCTGGATTAGGTTCGTGGGGTCGATCACCGGGATTCCGGCGCGGGTTTGGGTCACGGCGAAACACATCGCCACTCCCAACATTAAAATTCTCAGTTTCATAGCGTTTGATTTTTTAAGGGTTGATTACT
>JAITWC010000041.1 GCA_031285485.1 Alistipes sp. | reverse complement strand
TAGATGAACGTGTCGGCCGGGCCCTGGTTGCGCGTGATACACATCTTGCTGGCGGCGTAGAGGTCGAGCGAGTGGTTGTAGCGGTCGAGGTGGTCGGGCGTGATGTTGAGTAGCACCGCAATGTCGGCCCGGAAGTCTCGCATGCCGTCGAGCTGGAAACTGCTCAGCTCCAATACGTACCACTCCTTCGGGGCGGTGGCAACCTGCCAGGCGAAACTGTCGCCGATGTTCCCGGCCAGACCCGCGTCGAAGCCTCCCTCACGGAGCATTTCGTGGACAAGGGTCGTTGTCGTCGTCTTGCCGTTGGAGCCGGTGATGCAAATCGTTTTCGAGTCGCCCATGTAGCGCCAGGCGAACTCTATCTCGGAGATGATCGGGATGCCCCGCGCCACGAGCGCCTTCACTATGGGCGCCTTGTAGGGGATGCCGGGGCTTTTTATCACTTCGTCGGCAGCGAGGATCCGCTCCTCGGTGTGGCCTCCCTCTTCGTAGGGGATGTCCCGCTCGTCGAGCCGTTGTTTATGCTCCTCGGCTATGGGGCCGAGGTCGCTGAGAAAGACTTCGAAGCCCTCTTTTTTTGCCAGCACCGCTGCCCCGGTGCCGCTTATCCCGCCTCCCAGTATGACTGTTTTCTTCATTTAACGTACTTTCAATGTTGTTAAGGTTATTGCGGCGAGCATGATGGAGATGATCACGAACCGGATCACTATCTTGCTCTCGTGGTAGCCTCGCTTCTGGTAGTGGTGGTGGATGGGCGACATGAGGAACACGCGGCGCCCCTCGCCGTAGCGCCGTTTGGTGATCTTGAACCACGTGCGCTGGATGATCACCGAGCCTGCCTCCACCACGTAAACCCCGCACAGCACCGGCAGCAGCAACTCTTTGCGGATCAGCAACGCCAGAACAGCTATCACCCCCCCGATGGCCAGCGACCCGGTGTCGCCCATGAACACCTGCGCCGGATAGCCGTTGTACCACATGAAGCCGATGAGCGCCCCCGCCATCGCCGCCGCGAAGACCAGCAACTCGCCGCTCCCCGGAATGTACATGATGTTGAGGTAGTCGGCCCAGATGATGTTGCCCGACAGCCAGGCGAACATGCCCAGCACCACCACCACAGGTATCGCCACTCCGGTGTTGAGACCGTCGAGCCCGTCCGTGAGGTTGGCGGCGTTGGACACCCCGGTTATGATGAGGATCGCCAGCGCGATATACAACAGCCACGTCACGGGGCCGTTGTCGCCCGCCTCGCCGGTCAGCACACCGTAGTCGAGCTCGCTGTTCTTGAGGAACGGGATGGTGGTCTTGGTCGTTTTCTCGGCCGCGCCGCTCGTCAGCGCTTCGTCGCCGGGTGTCATCATCACCTCGTGGGCCGCCGGGCGGATCGTCTCCCGCACGTGGATCTGCGGCGAGAGCCACATGGCCGTCCCCACGATGATGCCCAGACCCACCTGGCCTATGATCTTGAACCAGCCGTGCAGTCCGTCCTTGTCGCCGCGGAAGACCTTGATGTAGTCGTCGGCGAATCCCAGCCCGCCCAGCCACACGGTCGATATGACCAGCAGCCCGATGTAGACGTTGCCCGGATCGGCCAGCAGCAGAGTCGGCACGAGTATCGCCGCGAGTATTATCAGTCCCCCCATCGTGGGCGTGCCCTTCTTTTGCGCCTGCCCTTCGAGACCCAGGTCGCGAACCTGCTCACCGATCTGGCGCCGCCTCAGCACGCTGATGATGCCCCCGCCGAAGACGAGCGCGATCAACAAAGCAAGGATGATGGCCGCCGCTCCCCGGAACGACAGGTACTGCACAATGCCCGCTCCCGGAACGTCGAACCTGTCGAGATACTCCCCTAAACTGTACAACATATCTCAATTATAGCTCATAATTTACAAATGCCTTGCGCACCTCCTCGCGGTCGTCGAAGTGGCGTTTCTCGATGCCGATGATCTGGTAGGTTTCGTGTCCCTTGCCCGCCACGAGGATTATGTCGCCCGGCGCGGCCATCATGGCGGCGGTGGCGATGGCCTCGCGGCGGTCGATGATGCCCACGGCGCGGTGGCCCGGTTCGAGACCCGTGCGCATCTGGGCCACTATGTCGGCGGCGTCCTCCGAGCGGGGGTTGTCGGAGGTGAGCAACGTGAAGTCGCTGCACGTGGCCGCTATGCGCGCCATCACCGGACGCTTGGCCCTGTCGCGCTCGCCGCCGCAGCCCACGACGGTGAAGATGCGTTGGCCCGGTTTGCGGATCTCGGCTATGGTGTCGAGGGCGTTTTGGAGCGCGTCGGGCGTGTGTGCGTAGTCCACTATCGCCGTGATGCCCCCGCGGGCTGAGCGGATCGTTTCGAAACGGCCGCTGACGGGTGTCAGGGCGCTGATGGTGCGCAGTATCTCGTCGCGCTCGATGCCCAGTTCGCGCATGCAGGCGTACACCGTGGTGAGGTTGTAGGCGTTGAACCGGCCGATGAAGCTCACCCACAGTTCCACCCCGTCGATCGACAGCAGCATCCCGTCGAAGTGGTGCTCCACTATCCGGCAGCGGTAGTCGGCGGGCGAGTGGAGCGAGACGGTGCGCACCATTGCCGCCGTGTTCTGCACCATCACGCGGCCGTTGCGGTCGTCGATGTTCGTCACGGCGAAGGCGTTCGCGGGCAGTTCGTCGAAGAACCGTTTCTTGGCCGCGATGTAGGCCGCGAAGGTGCCGTGGTAGTCGAGGTGCTCGTGTGTGATGTTGCTGAAGGCCGCTCCGGTGAAGTGCAGACCCGCGACGCGGCGCTGCATGATGGCGTGCGACGACACCTCCATGAAGCAGTATTCGCACCCGCGCTCCACCATCGAGGCGAGCATGGCGTTGAGCCGCAGCGGGTCGGGCGTGGTGTGGGTCGAGGGGAGCGTCACCTTGCCTATTCGGTAGTCGACCGTGGAGATCAGTCCCGCGCCGAGGCCCTGCGCCCGCATCGCGTCGCACAGCAGCGTCGCGGTGGTTGTCTTGCCGTTGGTGCCCGTCACCCCGACGAGTTTCAGCCTGCGGCTCGGGTGGCCGTGGAACGCGCTGGCCGCCTGGCCCATTGCCTGGCGCGAATCTTCGACCACGATGTATGTCGTCCGCGGATCCGTCTCGTCGGGCAGCGCCTCGCACACCACGGCCACGGCTCCGCGCTCGATGGCGGCCCCTACGAACTCGTGGCCGTCGATCTCCGTGCCGCGGATCGCGAAAAAGAGCGAACCCGGCTCGGCGCTGCGCGAGTCGAGTGTCAGCGAGACGATCTCCGCCCCGTCGGGCCCGGCCATCTGCCGCACCTCGACCTCCCTGATAATATCTTTCAGTATCATAATTCACTCGAATTTAGGGTTGAAACCGCCAGCGGACGGGTTTCCGCGCCCGCCGAAAGTCCCGAACAGATTGGTTTGACGACAGCGTAGGGGTACGACGGGGCCAAAACAGTTGTTTTGGGGGCAGCGTATTGGTACGACGGCATCAAAACAGTCGTTTTTGGGGCAGTGTATTGGTACGACGGCACCAATACAGTCGTTTTGGGGTCAGCGTATTGGTACGACGGGTTCAAAACTGTCGTTTTGAACATTTCCGGGGCTCCGGAAAGTCCCGGAACGCTCTCCGCACGGGGAGGTGAACTCTTGATTTGCATATAACTCCTCATTTCAAAGTGATCGTAACCGTTGCTCCCGGACGGACACTCTCGCCCGCCCCGGGGTGTTGTGCCTCCACGCGCCCGCGGCCCGTGAACGAGGCGTGTAGCCCGCGGCTCTCTATCGCCCACAGCGCGTCTTTCAGGCCCATGCCCACGACCTGCGGCACCTGGCCTTCGGCGTTGTCGATCCGCGCCACCGCGATTGTCGTGGAGTCGGTTCCGGGTGAGGTTGTCACCCAGTCGCGCCGCCGCGCCCTGCCCGCCGTGCGGATGCCCAGCTCTCCTGCCACCCGGTGGACATCCCTCTCGGGCCCGCCCTTGATCCGCGGCGGTGTGTCGATCCGCGGGTTGACGCCCGCCGCGTCGGGTTGCAGGTCCCACCGCGTGACGTAAACCCGGTCGGCGATCGCCTTGAACACCGGCCCGGCGAGGGTCGATCCGTAATATGTGTCGCTCCACGATCCGCGCCGCGTCCAGATCGACACGATGCAACTGTACCGCGGACGGTCGGCGGGAAAATAGCCCACCATCGTCGCCAGATACTCCTGGCCCAGTCCGCCGCCGTAGTGTCCCTGTTGTGCCGTTCCGGTCTTGGCGGCCACCTTGTAGTAGGGGTTGCGCAGCACGGTGGCCGTGCCCTCGTCCACAACCCCGGCGAGGCTCTCGGCGAGCGCGGCGATGGTGCGCGGCGAGGCGATGGCCGGATTGATCACCTCGGTGGGGAAGGTGCGCGGTTGGGCGAGATCATCCCCGCGCAGTTCGCTTACCAGACGCGGTTTAACCATGTTGCCGCCGTTGGCCACGGCGTTGTAGAGCGCCAGCGTGTGCAACGGACTCACCTCCAGCCCGTAACCGTGGGCCAGATAGACCGCCGAGTTGCCGTGCCAGTCTCCACTGCGCCTCTCCTCGGCGGTGGGGCGGTGGAGGATGGGTGCCGCCTCGCCCACTACGCCCGTGCCCATCGGGTCGCCGAAACCGAGGCCCACAAGATAGTCGACGAACTCCTTCTCTCGTCCGGCCGCCTTGAACCGGTTCTCGACCGCGCGCGAGAATCCCACGTTGGACGACGTTTCGAACACCCGCTTGAGAGTCAGTACAGGCGACTCGGGCGTGTGGTCGTCGCGAATGGATCGACCCCCCGGCAGCGGCATCACTCCGTTGCCCACCTCGACGGGCGAGTCGAGCGTCATGCCGTCGTCCAACAGCGCCAGCAGCGAGGCGAGCTTGAACGTCGATCCCGGTTCGTAGCGTCCGGCGATGGCGTAGTTCAACCGCTCGTACACATTGTCGCCCACCCGTTCGAGGTTGGCGATTGCCTTGATGTCGCCCGACTCCACCTCCATCAGCACAACCGTGCCGCGCATCGCACCGTGGAGCAGTAGTTGGCGCGTGAGCATCGACGAGGCGACGTCCTGAAAATCCATGTCGAGGGTCGTCACCACGCTCCGCCCGTCGGTCGTGGCGACGTTGAGCGGGCTTTCGACCGGGGTCGAGAAACTCGCCGTCTGCCGCTGCATCATCTGCCATCCCGCCTTGCCCTTGAGGTGTTCGTTGAACGAATACTCCAGACCGTAGCGTCCCCGCTCGGTGAGCATGCGCTGGATCCGGCGGTTTACCGTGTCGCGACTCGGCACGGAGAGTGTGTCGTAGGTGGCCTCGGTAGCCCCGAGTGTGCGCAGCGCCATGCTGCCGTAGGGGTTTTGGCGCGAGTAGACCCGTTCGGTGGACAGGCCGCCGTAGCCCGGCGCGAGCGACAGCAGCGGGAAAGTGCGCGCCCGCTGTAACTCGGCGTAAGAGATGAGCCGCGGGTTGAGCCGCCGGTAACCCTTCCTCGGGCGGTTGAACCCCGCTTCGAGCATCGCCTTGTAGCCCGCCTTAGACCTGTCGCCGAACATCCGCGACAGGCTGTCGGCAAGGCCGTCGACCCCAGCCCTGAACCGGGCCGTGGTGAGCGAGTCGACCCCGAAGTCGATGCCCAGATAGTACATCATGATCGAGGTGGAAAGCAACTCGCCCTCCGCCGAGAGTATGTCGCCCCGCTTGCCGTCGATCCGCTCCATGAAGAACGCGCGGTTCTCGGCGTCCTCCCTCAACTCGTCGCCGTGGGGGCCGTACTGCAACCACAGGATGCGCCCGAATATGCACCCGCCCAACAACAGGAACAGCACGTAAAGCAGGTTCACGCGCAGGGTGATCTCTCGTTTGATGTTGGGCTCCCGTTTTTTCATGGTTCAATTCTCTTCACCGGATACGGAAACTCCTCCAGCGGTATGTTCTTCTCCCTGAGCCGTTCCACTATGGCGCTGCGGCGAGTGCTGCGCACCCGTTCGGCGGCGCGTTCCACCGCCTCGATGCCCAGCTCGCGCACCTCTCTTTCAAGTCTCTGCCGTTCGAGATGGAGCCCCTGTACGTGGAAAGTGTAGGCTATGTACAACACCAGCACCGCCGCCACTCCCAGCAGATAGGGCCACATGCGGCGAACCCACTCGTTGCCCAAAATACTTCCCGTGACGACCGACTTGACCGCCTTTTTGCTCGCCGCGGCGCTGACGGCCCTCTGTTCGCGGCGCAGTTCGCGGGCAACACGTTTTGCCTCCTCCTCGGCCTGACGGGCGGCCTCCTTCGCTTTTTTCTCGGCCTCGCGGGCTTCGCGCAGTAGTTGGCGGCGGGTCTTGGGTTCGGCCTCGGCGGGGTTTTCTTCACCCGGAGCCTCGTCCCACGGCGGCGAGTCGGCATCCTTGTCGATGGTTTCCTGCTCCGCCAGGTTTCGAGGAACGAGGTCGTTGTCGGCCACATAGCGTTCGATCTCCACACGGATCCGCGCCGAGAGTTCGCGTTCTCTCTCGGCCGCCTCCCTCGCCTCGCGGATCGTGGGGTCTATCTCGGGATCGTACTCTACTCGCTCCATTTGCTTGCCACTCTCAGTTTCGCACTGCGACTGCGCGGGTTGCGCCCTGTCTCTTCGAGGGTCGGTACCACCGGTTTGCGGGTGACCGTCTCCCAGGGTGTCGATGCCCTTCCGTAAAAATCTTTCTCAGCCCGGCCCTCGAAGTTTCCGGCGCGCATGAAATTCTTCACCAGACGGTCTTCGAGCGAGTGGTAGGATATCACCGCCAGACGGCCGCCGGGCCGCAGCACCCGCAGGCTCTGTTCGAGGGCCATGCGTAGCGCCTCCATCTCGCCGTTGACCTCTATGCGCAGCGCCTGGAACAGACGCGACAGCCAGCGGTTCTCGTCGGCGCGCGGTATGAGCGGACGGGCCACCCCGACGAGTTCGCCCGTCGTGGTGATCGGTGCGCTGCGGCGCGCCTCGACTATGCGTCCGGCGATCTTGTGGGGCTTGTCGAATTCGCCGTAGTCGCGCAGGATCTCTATCAGCCGTCCCGTTTCGTAGTCGTTCACCACCTGGGCGGCGGTGAGTTTTCCGGCGCGGTTCATGCGCATGTCGAGCGGTGCGTCGGCCCGGAACGAGAATCCCCTCGCCGCGCTGTCGAAGTGGTGTGACGAGACGCCGAGGTCGGCCAGCACGCCGTCCACCTGCGTCACGCCGGCCTCCCGCAGCAGCCCCCGCATGAAACGGAAGTTGCCCTCAATGAAGCGGAACCGCCGGTCGTCGGGCACGTTGGCGCGCGTTTCCCTGTCCTGATCGAAGCCCCAAAGCCGTCCTTCGGGCCCGAGCCTTTCCAGAATGGCGCGCGAATGTCCGCCGCCCCCGAAAGTGAGGTCGACATACGTACCGCCCGGCCTGATGTCGAGCAGTTCGATCGTCTCGCGGAGGAGAACGGGTATGTGATAGCTTTCCGACACGAAAATTCGGCGTAAAGATATCAATAAAACGGCGGAAAGCCTTACATTTGTAACATTATTGATAACTTTTAACCCGCCGCACACACCGCATGACCACAATATCAGTCGAAGGCATCCTGCGAGCCAAAGCACCCCGTATCTCCGGCCGGATTCCCGGCGGGTTGGTGCGCCTGCTCGCGCGCCTCATCCACGAGGACGAACTCAACCACATTCTCACCGCTTACGACACCGGCGACCCTTTCGAATTCCTGCGCGGGTTCTTCGGCTACACGGGCGTTTCATACGAGGCGGTGGGGCTTGAGGGGCTGCGGCGCGACGGACGCTACATCTTTGCCGCCAACCATCCGTTCGGCGGGATGGACGGCATGATGCTGGCCGAGCGCATAGGGTCGCATTTCGGCGATGTGAGGGTGATCGTCAACGACATTCTGATGTACCTCGATCCGCTGAAGGGGATCTTCGTGCCCGTCAACAAGAGCGGCACGCAGCGGGGGGCGTACGCCGTGGCGTTCAACGAGGCTTTTGCGGGCCCGGCGCCTGTGCTGACTTTTCCGGCGGGTCTTTGCTCGCGCTGCGGGACGGACGGCGTGGTGGCCGACATCGACTGGCGGCCCAACTTCATAAAACGCGCCGCGCAGACCGACCGGCTCATCGTGCCGGTGTATGTCGAGGGGCGGCTGTCGAAACGGTTCTATCGCTGGGCGCGGTGGCGCAAGCGGCTGGGGGTGAGGTTCAACGTCGAACAGATTTTCCTGCCCGACGAGATGTTCCGCCAGCGTGGGCAGCACTTCCGGCTGGTCTTCGGCGCCCCTGTCCCGGTGTCCGAACTGCGTGCCGCCACCGGAGCGACCGATCCGCGCGTCCTCGCCGCCGAGGTCCGCCGCCGCTCCTACGCCCTGCAAGCCGGGATGGAGTAAATTCGGGGCGTTCACCGGGTGGCGACGCCGCGAAGTGTTTCGCCGCCCGCGGACGACGGGGTTGAATAGCCCTGTTTCACGGTATCGTCCCCGGACGACGCGGCAAAATTGCCCTATTCCACGGTATCGCCCCGGGACGACGTGGCAAAATTGCCCTGTTTCATGGTATCGTCCACGGACGGCGTGGCAAAATCGCCCTATTTCATGGTATCGTCCCCGGACGACGTGGCAAAATCACCCTATTTCACGGTATCGTCCCCGGACGGCGTTTTCGTCGCCGGTCAATTCATCGCGTCGGCGAGGCGGGGGGCGATCAGGCTCATGAAATGGGCGCCGTCGCACTCGGAGATCGACGTTATGCCCGCGGCGTCGGCCAGAAAAAGTTCGTCGCAGCTTTTGAGTTCGGTGTGCAGGATCGGTTCCTCGCGCACGGTGAGGCGCGCACGGTCGGCGGCGGCTATCACCGTCCCGCGCTCGACCCCGTCCATCGCCCCCTCGGTGAGGGGCGTCGTGAACAGCACCCGCCCGCGGATGGCGAACAGGGGCGCGTCGCCGCACGACAGCAGCACATCGCCCCGGCGACGCACCGACCGCCCCGCTCCGTGCCCGCGGAACGCCAGGGTGTCGAACATCGCCTGCGCGTCGAGTTGGAAATTGGTCGGGAACCCGCCGAAAGGTATCGAATAGTCGTAGCTCCGCGCCTTGGGACGGAGGGCCGACATGTAGTAGCCCGCCTCCATCAGCTGCCGTTCGAACGCGGCCGAAATCCCGGTCGCTTCGTCGTCCGGAGCGAGGCGCAGTATCACCGTGGCCCCGGTGCGCGAGGTGGCGTGATGGCCGCCGCGCAAGGCGTCGGATATCCGCGCGGCTACGGCGCCGCTGTCGAGGGCCGGACGCACGCCGTAGACGTGTTCGAACGCGCGCGCGGCGATCCGCAGGTGTTCGGCAAGATGCAGCGCCCTGCCGCCGAGTACGTGAAGCCTCTGGTAGACGAAGTGGCTGGCCGGAGTGTTCATCATCGCGTGAGAAAGATTTTAAGCAGCAGTTCGCGCAGCAGTTCGCCGTCGCTCAGGCCCCCGGTGCCGATGCCCTTGCTCCTGGCGTCGTACTCGCGCAGCAGTCCCAGCACCTTGAAAGTTATCTTGTTGGGCCACGCGGCTGCGGCGGTGCGAACCTCGCCCACGAACCACGGCCCAGGCAGACGCAGCAGGCCCATCAACTCCACGTCCGACGGCATGGCCGTGCCCTGACGCCGCGACTGCCACACCAGATAGTTGTAGGTGAATATCTGGCGGAACTGCCCGAACAGCGACATGATCGTAACGATGAGCGGATGCTCCCTGGGGTTGCGGGCGAAGTTGTCGGCGATGGACATTGCCCGCACCTCGGCGCGCGCGCACACCGCCTTGAGCAGTTCGAAGTTGTTGAACTCGCGGCTGAAACCGGTGGTGTTCTCCACGATGTCGGGCGTGAGGCGCGTCGTTCCCTCGGGCATGGCGAGCAGCAGTTTGTCGAGCTCGTTGGAGATCTTCGATATCTCCATGCCGAGGTGTTCGACCAGCATCTCAAGCGCCTTGGGGTCGGCCTTCAGCCCGCGCGAGGCGACGAACCCCGCCAGCCACTCGCGGATCTCGTAGTCGCGCGGACGGACGGATTCGAGCACCACCCCTTTGGCGGCTATGTGTTTGTAGAGTTGGGTGCGTTTGTCGAGGTTCTTCTCCTTGTGGCACAGCACGAGGATCGTGGAGGGCGCGGGCGCGGCCGTGTAGAGCTGCAACTCCTCGATCTTGCGCAGTTGCTGCGCCTCACGCACTATGATGACCTGCCGGCTGCCCATCATGGGCATCTGGCGGGCTGTGTTGATGATGGCCCCGGTGGCGGTGTCGCGGCCGTACACCACGGTGAGGTTGAACGCACGGGCGGCTTCGTCGAGCGTCTCGGAGGCGAGCCTGTCGGCCAGCCGGTCGATGAACCACTCCTCCTCGCCCATCAGCAGGTAGAGGGGCGCGAACCGGCCCGCCGAGATATCTTTCCCGATCGCCTCGAACGCCGCCGCGCTCTCCTTGAACTTTACCGCGCTCTTCGCCATCAGATCACCTCTTTTGTAATTTTCAACACGTTTTCGGTCTTCGGGGTGATCTTGTAGCGGTCGTCGAGCCTCCGGCCCGCTATCCACACGATCTCACCTCCGGAGTTGACCAGCACGAACTGCCGTCCCTTTTCGGGCAGCGACACCTTGGCGTCGATCAGATAGTCGCTCACCTTTTTCGAACCCTCCATGCCCAGCGGCACGAACCGGTCGCCCTCCCGCCAGCGCCTCAGTGTGAGGGGCCACAAGAGCCGGTCGGCGTCTATGAGCGCGGTGGTGTCGGGCACGGTGAGGGTGTCGATCTGGTCGATGTCGATCCGCTGGAAGTAGTAGACCGCGTTACCGGCGTGGGCCCTGGTGCGGCTCTCGTCTATGGTCACTTCGCACGGGTCGTCGCCTGCGATCGGCTCTATGAGTATCCGCCCCCGGTCGGTAAATGCCACGTGGTCGCGTGAGTAGAAACGGCGGCCGGTGTCGCCCCGTTCCAGCGATGCCGTGATGCCGTCGATGGCGTCGCCCTTGAATCCCCAGCCCGAGCTTAGCAACTCGTAGATCACGAAACCGGCGGGGAACGCCGCCTCTATCCGGAAGAGTTCGATCACCGCCGTGGAGCCCTCCTGCCGCACCACTTCGTCGCGGATACGGCCGATCGCGGCGTCGATGAACCCTTGGGTCTGGGTGAGCCGGTCGACGTTACGGCGCATGGTCTCGCCGAACCGGGGGCTGATCTCTCTCAGGCGCGGTATGAGGCCGAGGCGAATCTTGTTGCGCAGATACTTCGTCGAGCGGTTGGACGAGTCTTCGCGGTAGGAGATATCGTTGGCGTGGGCGTACTCGGCCAACTCGCGTCGGGTGGCGAAAAGCAGCGGACGCACCACGCGCCCCCTCACCGGACTGATGCCCGTGAGTCCGCGCAGACCCGTGCCGCGAAACAGGTTGATGAAGAACGTCTCCACCGAGTCGTCGGCCTGATGGGCGATCGCCACCGCCGTGTAGCCGTGGTCGCGGCACAGCTCGCCGAACCAGTCGTAGCGTAGCCGACGTGCTGCCATCTGGATACTTTCGCCCGTTCGCTCGGTTTCGGCGATGGTGTCGAAGTTGCGGGTGTAGCACTCCACGCCGAAACGTGCGGCCTGGGCCTTCACAAGTTCGGTGTCCTCGTCGCCCTCGTCGCCGCGGAGGCCGAAGTTGCAGTGGGCAACCCCCACCGGCCAGCCGTGCCCCGCGCTCGCGACTCCTGCAAAGAGGCTCAACATCACCATCGAGTCGACCCCGCCGCTTACCGCCAGCAACACGCGGTCGCCGGGATTGAGCAGGTCGTTCTCCTGTGTATACTGTATAAATCTGTCTGTCAACATACGATATTAACTTCTGGGGTAAGGTCGACGCCGAACTTTGCTCGCACGTCTGCCTGCACGCGGCTTGCGAAATCGACTATCTCGCGGCCCGTTGCGCCTCCGAGACTGATCACTATCAGTGCCTGACCGGGGTGTATGCCCACCCGTCCTTCGCTGCGGCCCCGCCATCCCGACTGCTCTATGAGCCATCCGGCCGACAATTTGCTGCGTCCTGGTTCGTCGGCCGGATAGAGCGGCATTCCGGGGTGGCGAGCGGCTATGGCGTGGGCCAGAGGTGTGTCCACCACCGGGTTTTTGAAGAAACTTCCGGCGTTGCCTGTGGTTCGCGGGTCGGGGAGTTTGCTGTTCCTTATTTCCATTATGGCTTGGGCAATAGCCGGGAGGTCTGCCACTCCGGACATTTTCTCGGCGAGGGCGGCGTATTTCAGGTTGGGACGCGGCACCTTCGACAGTTCGAAGTCGACCGCCGTGACGATAACCCGCCCGCGCAGCGCCCTCTTAAA
>JAITWC010000016.1 GCA_031285485.1 Alistipes sp. | reverse complement strand
CTTCCTGAATGAACTTTTCATAATAATTCAAATCATCCGATTGAAGTTCCAGGAATTTCTCAAAATAATCTTTTGACTTGATATTTGTTCTCATACAGATTTTACTTTAATGCCCCGCGGGGCGGTGGTTTTCGTGTTTGCATCGCCGATGCGGGCGGCGTTTTCGCCTTTCGGGCCGTTGCCCCCCGACGGGTCAGGGCCGGAAATCGCAATCCGCCAGATGGTCGTTGACGTAGCCGACGGCTTGCAGGTGGGCGTAGCAGATGGTCGTGCCGAAAAACCGGAACCCGCGCCGTTTCATGTCCCCGGCGATGGCGTCCGACAGCGGGGTCGAGGCGGGAACCTCGGCGAGCGTCGTCCAACGGTTCACGACCGGCACCCCGCCCGGCAGGAACGAGCGCAGGTAGCCGCAAAACGAGCCGAACTCACGCTGCACCTCGATGAACCGCCGGGCGTTGGTGATCGCCGCCGCGACCTTGAGCCGGTTGCGGACGATGCCCGAGCCGTCGGCCAGCAGCCGCTTGACATCGGCGTCCGTGAATGCCGCCACCCGCTCGACATCGAACCCGGCGAACGCCCGCCGGTAATTCTCCCGTTTGCGCAGGATGGTGATCCAGCTCAGACCCGCCTGCGCGCTTTCGAGGGTCAGGAACTCGAACATCGTGCGGTCGTCCGTCACCTCGCGCCCCCATTCCCTGTCGTGGTAATCGCGGTACAGCGGATCCTCGCCGCACCAGCCGCATCGTTTGATCTCCGTCATCACGCCTTTGATTTACAGTATGGGTCAGTCGTCCATCCCGATCAGGCGGAACTGCATATCGAAGGTCAGTTCGAGGCCGCGGTCGAGTTGGACTTCGTAGTCGCGCCGGTCGCGGTCGATCTCCGTGACGTGGCGCCCGGGATAGTTGGCGGCGATGTGGCGGAGGATGGCTTCCGGCACGATGCCCTCCGGCACGCGGTCGCGGGAGCAGTCGACGCTCGTCCAGCGGCCCGAGCCGTCGAACTCGACGTGGCGGCCGTCGGTGAAGAACACCTCGTAGGTGGTGCCGTCGAACATCTCCCGCTCGACGGTGGCCAGCGCCACGCGGACGTCCCCGAAGTGTCGGTCGATAAATTCCCGCGCGGGGGCGGGGAGTTGGCTGACTTCGACGGGCTTGTCGCCGTCGGCCAGGAGCGGCGTGGATATGGCCGCGGCGCAGAGTAACAGGATGACTTTTTTCATGACTTTAGTCGTATTAAATGGTTTCACGGGACAAATGTATCCCCGAAATCTGAACTAAAACTGAACTGCAACGGGAAGCGACGCGGAGTGCCTGCCTGAGTCGGTCGACGCAGGTACCAACCGGGTGTCGCGGCGTGGCGTGGGCGGCGGGGAGCATGACGCGAAGACAGGAAATATATCGGTAACGCGAAAATCGCCCGTTTTGCTCCGGCACGCGCTCTTTGTACATTAGTTTTTACTAACTTTGCCGACTCGAAAACCATACAACCGAAAAACACAGCTCGCAATGGCACTCAAACGAATGACCGCTCACGAAGCGGCACGGCTAATCAAAGACGGAGACAACGTCGGTTTCAGCGGATTTACACACGCCGGATGCCCAAAGGCCGTTCCGCGCGCGCTGGCGGCCCTCGCCGAAGAGGAACACGCCGCCGGTCGACCCTTCAAGATAGGCATGTTCACCGGCGCGTCGACCGGCGACTCGATTGACGGCGCCCTGGCCCGTGCCGGGGCCGTGAAGTTCCGCACACCGTACCAGACGACGGGCGACATGCGCGCCGCGATCAACGCCGGGCAGGTGGAGTACTTCGACGTGCACCTCTCGACACTCGCGCAGGACCTGCGCTACGGCTTCTACGGCCCCGTCGACGTGGCGATCATCGAGGCGTGCGACGTGACCGACGACGGACAAATCGTACCCACCGTCGGGGTGGGCATCTCCCCAACCCTGTGCCGCCTCGCCGGTACCGTGATCGTGGAGCTCAACAGCCGACACCCGCGGGAGCTGAGGGGAATCCACGACCTTACCCAGATCGCCGATCCGCCCAACCGCCGCGACACCGGCATCACGGGGGTGAGAGACCGAATCGGCAAGGACCACATAGCCGTCGGCCCGGCGAAGATAGTGGTGGTGGAGGTCGACGAACCCAACGAAGGCTCCGGTTTCGCCCCCGTCGACGAGGTGACGCACCGGATCGGTGAGAACGTCGCGCGGTTCTTCGTGGCCGAGATGAAGACCGGTCGCATTCCCACCTCGTTCCTGCCGATACAGTCGGGCGTGGGCAACATCGCCAACGCGGTTTTGGCGGCCCTCGCCGAATGCCCGGACATTCCCGACCTCGAAGTGTACACCGAGGTGATCCAGGACGCCGTGATCGACATGCTCGAAAGCGGCCGCGTGAGGTTCGCCAGCGGCAGCTCGCTCACGGTGTCGAACCCCTGCATGGACCGCATCTACGCCCGGCTGCCGTTCTTCAAGGAGCGGATACTGCTCCGCACCACCGAGTTCTCGAACAACCCCGAGATAGTGCGCCGGCTGGGCATCATCGCCATGAACACCGCCCTCGAAGCCGACATCTTCGGAAACGTCAACTCGACCAACGTGATGGGAAGCAAGATCATGAACGGCGTGGGCGGCAGCGGCGACTTCACCCGCGCGGCATACCAGTCGATATTCCTCACGCCCTCCACGGCCAAGGGCGGCAAGATATCGGCGTTCGTGCCGATGGTGTCGCACACCGACCACAGCGAACACGACGTGAAAGTGGTGATCTCGGAGTACGGCGTGGCCGATCTGCGCGGAAAATCGCCCCGACAGCGCGCCGAAACAATCATCGAAAACTGTGTCCATCCCGACTACCGGCCCCTGCTGCGCGCCTGTCTCGACTCGGGCGCGAAGGGGCACACGCCGGTCAACCTGCACACCGCCTTCGCGTTCCACAAGGCGTTCATGGAGACCGGCGACATGCACAATGCGGAGGTGTAACGAACGTGCGGTATGAATCTGAGCTGGGAAATATTGATGGGCCACCTGCCGAAGGTGTACGTCACGCTGGGGGCGTGGACAGCGCTGTGGCTGCTGAAGTTCGTGATCCGCAAAACCGCCAGGAAAGTCGGCGCGATGATGGGAAAACCGCGGGAAAGAGTGCGGTACATACGCAAGGTGATCGGCGGCATACTCAACGTGACCTTTGTAATATGCATCGCCATGTATTGGGGCGTGAGGCCGCAGAACCTCGCCATCGCACTTTCGTCGGTGCTGGCGTTCGTGGGGGTGGCGATGTTCGCGCAGTGGTCGATGGTGAGCAGCATCACGGCGGGGGTCATCATGTTCTTCTCGGCGCCGTTCCACGTCGGCAACCGTATCCGCATCATCGACAAGGACTACCCGCTCGAAGCGACCATCGAACACATCGGCGCGTTCTACACTCACCTGCGCACACCAGAAGGCGAACTCGTGACGATACCCAACAACGTGTTCCTGCAGAAGGTGGTCGGCGTCAGGTAGAACTC
>JAITWC010000173.1 GCA_031285485.1 Alistipes sp. | reverse complement strand
GCGCGATTTGCGACTTGAAGAGGCTCTGTGAAGGGCTTTCAAACGAGAGATACCGTAATTCAATTTAATTGTGTATATTTACAGCATGAAAAGAGACCTTTTTATGGCGGCGTTCGCAGCGGCGGCGCTCGCGGGCGGAGCGGCACAGGCCCAGAACCCGATAATACAAACCCTCTACACGGCCGACCCGGCGCCGATGGTGTGGAACGACCGGCTGTGGGTCTACACCACCCACGACGAGGACGGCTCCACATGGTTCACGATGGACGAATGGAGGGTCTACTCGACCGACGACATGGTGAACTGGACCGACCACGGCGCCGTGCTCGACTACACCGGTTTCGATTGGGGCCGCAGCGACGCCTGGGCCCCGCAGGCCATCGAACGCGACGGCAAGTTCTACCTCTACGTGCCCCTCACCTCGCGCACCGAGGGAGGCGCGATCGGAGTGGCGGTGGCCGACAGTCCCGTCGGGCCGTTCTACGATCCGCTGGGCCGTCCGCTGGTGCGGAGCGGCCACGGCGACATCGACCCGAGCGTCTTCATCGACGACGACGGGCAGGCGTATCTCTACTGGGGCAACCCGAACCTCTATTACGTCAAACTCAACGAGGACATGATCTCCTACGAGGGCGAGATAGTGCGCGTGCCGATGGTCGCGGAGTCGTTCGCCGCGAGCGACGAGGACAGGGCCACCAATAATAACCGCCCCACGCTCTACGAAGAGGGGCCGTGGCTCTACAAACGGGCGCAGACCTACTATCTGTTCTGGCCCGGCGGCCCGCTGCCCGAGCATATCGGTTACTCGACCGCTCCGGCGGCCACCGGCCCGTGGAAGTACGGCGGCGTTGTGATGCCGCCGCAGAGCGCCTTTACGAACCATCCCGGAGTGGTCGATTTCCGCGGCAAGACCTATTTCTTCTACCACGACGGCTCGCTGCCCGGCGGCGGCGGGTTCAACCGCTCGGTGTGTGTGCAGGAGATGGCGTTCCGTCCCGACGGCTCGGTTGTGCAGATGGACATGGATCCGGCGGGCATCGCGCGGGGCATAGCCACGCTCAACCCCTATCGTAAAGTCGAGGCCGAGACCATAGCCTTCTCCGAAGGGTTCAAGTCGGAGACCAACGATCAGGTGGGAGTGTTCGTGACGGCCGAAAAGAGCGGCAGCCACATCAAGGTGCGCGATGTCGATTTCCGCGACACCGGCGCCACGAAGTTCACCGCGCGTCTGGCCACCACTCACAACGACCCGGTGAGGCTCGAAGTGAGGCTCGACTCGGCGGACGGCCCGATGATCGGATCGATCCGCGTTCCTCGCACGGGCGGCAGCGACCGCTGGTCGGTGCGCACCATCGAACTGGAACAGAAACCTACCGGCGTTCACGACCTCTATTTCGTGGTGAACGGCCGCCCGGCCAGCCACCTGATGTATTTCGATTACTGGATGTTCTCCGAAAAATAACAGCGATATTATGAAGAGTCTGGTTCGTGTTTTGATCTTTGCGACCCTCGCCGGTCTGTCGTCGTGCGGCGCGTCGGCGGGGGAGACCGTCTCGCCCAATGGTTTGATCCGCGTGAGGGCGGGCATCGCTCCCGCGGCGGACGGCGGCTACGGCCCGGCCACTTTCACCGTCGAGTACGGTGAGGGCGCGGCGGCGAGGGAGATATTCGTCGACGCGGGCCTGGGTCTGCGGACACAGACTCACGATCTGGCCGGTGAACTGCGCCTCGTGTCGGTATCGAAACCGGTGCGGGTCGAGGAGCAGTACACCATGATAACGGGCAAGCGCAGCCTGTGTTCGAACCGCGCCGACGAACGGACATACCGTTTCGAGAACCGCGACGGGGTGGCGCTCGACGTGATCTTCCGCGCCTACGATGACGGAGTGGCGTTCCGCTACCGGTTCGACGCGGGCACGGGCGACTCGATCACGCGCGAGGAGACGCTCTACCCCATCGCCGACGGACGCAAACGGTGGATGCAGCGTTATGCGATAGACTACGAGGGATTCTTTCCCGGGGCGACCGACGGCAGCGGAGCCGAACGCGGGCGATTCCCCCACCTGTGGGGCTACCCCGCTCTGGTGGAGCCGGCCGAAGGGGCGTTCGTGCTGATAACCGAATCGGATATCGGGCGGGGACAGAGCGCGTCGCGGCTCGACAATGGCGACGACACGTCGATTTACAGGGTCGCGCTGGCCGACGAGAAGTTGGCGGTCAGCGGACAGTGGCAGTCGCCGTGGAGGGTGCTGATAGTCGGCACGCTGGCCGACGTGGTCGAGTCGACTCTCGTGACCGATCTGGCGGAGCCATCGAAAGTTGCCGACACAAGCTGGATACAACCCGGACCCGCGGCGTGGATATACTGGGCGCACAACCACGGGTCGAGGGATTTCGCCATCGTGAAGGAGTACATCGACCTCGCCGCCGAGATGGGTTGGCCCTACGACCTGATCGACTGGGAGTGGGACGTGATGGAGAACGGCGGCACGATAGACGACGCCCTCGCTTACGCCCACTCGAAAGGTATCAAACCGCTGTTGTGGTACAACTCGGGCACAAGCTGGATCGGCCCCGGAGCCCCCGGCCCGCTCGACCGCCTCAACAGCCGCGAGAACCGTCTCAAGGAGTACGCATGGCTGCAACAAAAGGGTGTTGCGGGAATCAAGATCGACTTCTTCGCCGTGGACGGCGCGCGCATGATCGGCTACTACATCGACCTGTTGGAAGACGCGGCCCCCCACCGGATCATGATAAACTTCCACGGCGCGACCATCCCACGGGGGTGGCAGCGAACATATCCCCACCTGATGACGACGGAAGCAGTCTACGGCGCCGAGTGGTACAACAACAACCGCAGGCTCACCGAGCCCGCCGCCTCACACAACGCCACGTTGCCCTTCACCCGCAACGTCGTCGGCTCGATGGACTACACGCCCGGCACGTTCTCCGACTCGCAGAATCCCCACATCACCACCCACGGACACGAGTTGGCGTTGCCGGTACTCTTCGAATCGGCCCTTCAGCACATGCCCGACCGGCCGTCGGTCTACCGTGAACTGCCGGCCCCGGTGAAAGAACTGTTGGCGGGGATGCCCACGGCTTGGGACGATACCCGGCTGTTGGCGGGATATCCCGGCCGCGACGTGGTGCTGGCCCGGCGCAAGGGCGACGTGTGGTGGATCGCGGGCGTGAACGGCACCGGCGAGGCCTCCACACTGTCGTTCACGCCCGACTTCGCCACTGTGGGCAGCACGATCACCGTTATCGGCGACGGCGAGAACGACCGGACATTATCGGTGGGCACACCGGCAACGATCGCCGACCCCGCCGCAGCGATCGAAGTGCCGTGTCTGCCGCGCGGAGGATTTGTAGCGGTAATCCGGCCCTGAACTGTGTAATGTGCACGAGACAAAATAACGTAAGAACGCGAATTAAGGGTTGAAACCGCCCGTGGGAAGGTCTCCCAAGTTTTGGAAAGTCCCAAAACGCTCTCCGCACGGAGGTTTGAACGCTGAATTCGCATTAAGAGATAAAAAACACAGCAGACTATGAGAACCATTATCGCCGCGACGGCTCCGATCCGGAACCCCACCCAGACCGGAGAGATGCTGGTCGGAAAAGTCGACCTCGATTTTCTGAACCGGCCCCAGCCCCCGCGGCAGCAGTAACTACCGAACCGAATACAAACCATTTCAAAAACCAAAATAACGATGAAAAGAACGAATTTAATCACAGCTCTGCTGCTTACGGCAGTCATGCCTCTCGGCGCCCTGGCGCAACAACAGGCACCCCACACTCCCCCCGCGGGAACGGTGGCCAACGAACACAACCTCTCCGGAGTGCAGTACCCGAGGATCGACGCCCAGGGCCGCACCTACTGGCGGTTCTACGCTCCCGACGCCAAGACGGTGTCGATACGTTTCCGCGGCGATATGACCAAAGGCGCTGACGGATGGTGGACTTACAACTCGCCCGAACCCGAAGGAGTGGGTTTCCACTACTATCAGATGGTGATAGACGGGGTTAGCGTGGCCGACCCCAACGGAATATCGTACTACGGAATGGGCACGTGGGCGAGCGGCATAGAGATCCCGGAGGGACTTCCCTACGATAAACCACAGGATGTGCCCCACGGAGTGGTTCGCGAACAGCCCTACTGGTCGGACATCACCCAAACGTGGCGCAGGTGTTTCGTCTACACCCCCGCCGATTACGACGCCAACCCGTCGAAACGCTATCCCGTGCTGTATCTGCAACACGGCAGTGGCGAGGATGAAACCGGCTGGGTTCGCCAGGGTCGCACCAACTACATCATGGACAACCTGATCGCCGAAAACAAGGCGGTGCCGATGATCGTGGTGATGGATCTGGGCTACGGAACCGACGCCCGTCCAGGCGCCGAGCAGCCCGCTCCCGGCCAGAGAGCACGCAGCATCTTCCCCGAAATTCTGGTGAAGGAGATCGTTCCATTCATCGACCGCACCTACCGCACCCGCGCCGATCGCGACAACAGGGCTATGGCCGGTCTGTCGATGGGCGGTGGCCACACCTTCCAGACCGTCATGCCCAACCTCGACAAATTCGCGTGGATGGGCGGATTCAGCGGCGGCGCCAGTGCTGTCGATCAGATCGACACCGTGTACGACGGCATCTACAAAGACACCGAGCGACTCAACGCAGACCTCTACTTGCTCTTCGTTAGCATCGGCTCGGAGGAGAGGCCCGAACGCGTGCGCGACTTTGCGAACGCACTGAAAAGAAAGGGGCTCAACAACGTCGTCTACTACGAATCTCCCGGCACGGCCCACGAATGGCTCACTTGGAGACGTTCGCTCAGGGAATTTGCTCCGCTTTTGTTCAGGTAATCATTTAGAGAGTAGACGAAGATGAAGAGATTGTTTGGTATTACAATAATTTCGCTCTGCGCGGTAGCATGCGCCGCTACGCCCGAGCGGGGGCTGGTCCTGACTTACGACCAGCCCGCCGCGAGGTGGGAAGAGGCGTTGCCGTTGGGTAACGGTCGCCTCGGAGCGATGATCTACGGAGGGCCTGAGCGCGAGGAACTCCAGTTGAACGAGGAGACGATCTGGGGTGGCAGCCCCTACAGGATCGACCGGCCGGAAGCACTCGAAGCGCTACCCGAGATCAGGAAGTTGATCTTCGAGGGGAAGAACCGTGAGGCCGACCGTCTCACCAACGAAACATTCTTCACCCGCTCCCACGGCATGCCCTACCAGACCGCCGGAAGCCTCGTGCTCGATTTTCCGGGCCATGACGGGTGGGACAACTACAGCCGCGAGTTGGACATCGAACGCGCCGTTGCAACGACCGTCTACTCGGTTGACGGGGTGAAATACACCCGCGAGGTGTTCTCGTCGTTTGCCGACGACGTGGTGATGATGCACCTGTCGGCCGACAAGCCGGGATCGCTCTCGTTCGAGGCGTCGTATGTCTCGCCAGCTCCGCACACCGTGGCTACTCAGGGCGACGTGTTGGTGCTGTCGGGCGAGGGAACGGCCCACGAAGGGATCGAAGGCAAGGTGAAATACCAGACACGCACCGCCGTCCGCAACACCGGCGGCAGTGTGAACGTGTCGGGCGAAAAGATAGTGGTCGAAGGAGCCAACGAAGCCGTAATCTATATCTCGATCGGCACCAACTTCACGAACTACCTTACGCTTGATGGCGACCCAACGGCCCGCTCGTCGGAACGCCTCGCCGCGGCGGTGCAGAAAGATTACAAGCAGGCCCGCGAGGCCCACTCGACACTCTTCGCCGAGCAGTTCGACCGGGTGAAGCTTAATCTTGGCGCCGATCCTACTGCCGACACGCTGACCACCACACAGCGCGTAGCGTCGTATGCCTCCAATCAGGATCCGGCTCTGGTGACGCTGCTGTTCCAGTTCGGTCGTTACCTGCTCATCTCGTCATCGCAGCCCGGCGGCCAGCCTGCCAACCTGCAAGGGATATGGACCAACGCCATGGTGCCGCCCTGGGACAGCAAGTACACGATCAACATCAACGCCGAGATGAACTACTGGCCCGCCGAGGTGACCAACCTGTCAGCTAACCACAAGCCACTGTTCGACATGATCCGCGATCTGAGCGAGAGCGGCCGCGGCACGGCCCGTACACTCTACGGCGCCGAAGGATGGATGGCCCACCACAACACCGACGTGTGGAGGATAACCGGCCCCATCGACTTCGCCGCGGCGGGCATGTGGCCCACCGGCGGAACGTGGCTGTCGCAACACCTGTGGGAACACTATCTGTTTACGGGCGACCAGGCGTTCCTCGCCGAATTCTACCCCGTGATGAAGGGCGCAGCCGACTTTATCCTCACCGCGCTAATTGAGGATCCGCGCAACGGATGGCTCGTTCTCTCGCCCTCGGTGTCGCCCGAACAGGGCCCGCTGACGGCCGGGGTGACGATGGACAACCAGTTGGCATTCGACATGCTCACCCGTACTGCCCGCGCCAACGAGATTTTGGGTGGAGATGCCGCCTATCGCCAGCGACTGCTCGACACGGCCGCCAAACTGCCGCCCATGCAGATCGGGCAATACACACAATTGCAGGAGTGGCTGGAGGACGTCGACGACCCGAACAACGAACACCGCCACGTGTCGCACCTGTATGCCGTCTATCCGGGCAGCCAAGTGACGCCGCACACCAGCCCTCAGTTGTTCGAGGCCGCGCGCAACTCGCTCACCTATCGCGGTGACGGTGCGACGGGATGGTCAATCGGATGGAAAGTCAACCTGTGGGCGCGTCTGCTGGACGGTAACCACGCCTACATCATTGTCAACAACATGCTGACGCTCAACAACGGCGGCAGGCGCGATAACGGACGCACCTACCCTAACCTGTTCACAGCCCATCCGCCGTTCCAGATCGACGGCAATTTCGGTCTCACCGCAGGGGTGGCCGAGATGCTGGTGCAGAGCCACGACGGGGCGGTACACCTGCTGCCCGCCATCCCCGATGTGTGGGGAACCGGCGAGGTGTCGGGACTCGTAGCCCGCGGTGGCTTCGAGGCGACCGAAAAGTGGGCAAATGGCGAACTCACAGAGGCGACCGTAACCTCGCGTCTGGGCGGCAACCTGCGTCTACGTTCGGCCGTTCCGCTCACCGGCAACGGTCTGACCGCAGCCTCCGGCGTGAACCCCAACGATCTGCTGAACCCCATCGCACCCGCCGCGCCGATAATATCGCCGACCGCGTCACTCAAGGGGCTCTCGCTGCCCGAGTACTATGAATACGACATCCCGACCGAAGCCGGGAAAAGTTACACGTTCAAAAGAGCCAGATAAAGAGAAATAGATGAAAAAGACACTTTTGATCGCCACGTCGGCCGCACTGTTAGCAATGGCGGCGGCAGGGTCGGCTGGACACGCGCAAACCCGCAACGCCATGGCCACTTTCACCAACCCAATGTTGTGGGCCGACGTGCCCGACCCCGACGTGACGCGTAAGGGCGACACATTCTACCTGATGTCGACCACTATGCACCTAATGCCCGGCGGGCCCGTGATGGCCTCGAAGGACCTCGTGCATTGGGAGATGACGAACTATGTGTTCCCCTCGCTGCACGAGACCCCGAAGTACGACATGGAAGAGGGCACCGTGTACGGGCGCGGCCAGTGGGCCACCTCAATCCAGTATCACGACGGGATGTTTTGGGTATATTTCTCGCCCAACGACGAGCCGTGGCGGTCGTTCATCTACAAGACCACCGACCCTGCCCTCGGATGGGAGTTGCACTCGCGGATGAGGCATTTCCACGATGGCGACCTGCTGTTCGACGACGACGGACGGGTCTACATCTTCTACGGCAACGGCTCGGTGTGCGAACTCGAACCCGACCTAAGCGGCGTGAAGGAGGGAGGTATCGACCAGAAACTGTTCGAACGCGACGCCGAAGAGACGGGTCTGTTAGAAGGCAGCCGCATTGTGAAACACAACGGCTACTACTATCTGATCATGATCTCGTCTCCGCGCGGAGTGCCGCGCCGGCAACTCTGCTACCGGGCCGACAATATCGCCGGTCCGTGGGAGAAAAAGATTATTCTTGAGGACAACTTCGCTGGATTCCCCTACGCCGCCCAAGGTGGCATTGTCGACGATGAGGCTGGCAACTGGTACGGCATCATCTTTCAGGATCGCGGAGCCGTCGGGCGCGTGCCGCTCATGATCCCCGTTAGGTGGGTCGACGACTGGCCGTTGCTGTCGGACGAGAACGGCAAGATACCCCTCACAGGCGAAGTTCTCTTCGCACCGCACGACACCGGCCACAGGATTGTAGAGAGCGACGATTTCGGCTCGCCCGAGATGAACATCGTGTGGCAGTGGAACCACAACCCGATAGACGAGGCATGGTCGCTCACCGAACGTCCAGGATTCCTGAGGCTCAAAACCAACCGCCTCTCCGAAACCATCTTCACCGCCCGCAATACCCTCACCCAACGGATGGAAGGGCCACGGTGCACCGGAGTCGTGGCGCTCGACCTGTCGAATATGCAAGAGGGCGACGTGACCGGACTGAGCGCCTTCAATGGCGACTCGGGAGTGCTGTCAGTCAGGCGCACGGATGGCAAATATGTGCTTACGATGACCGCCGAACACGTCTCGCTCGACAACCGCACCAAGGCAGTGACCGACGTCGAGATCGAAAAGCAGGGCGAGGTGGAACTCACCTCGAGCACGATTTGGCTGAGGATCGACGGCGATTTCAGGCTCCGGCAAGACATGGCGACATTTTATTACGGTCCCGACGGCCAGAATTGGACAGCTATCGGGGAGCCGTTCAAGATGCGTTTCGACTACCGGCGAATGTTCATGGGCAGCAAGTTCGCGATATTCAACTACGCCACACGCGAGCCGGGCGGATGGGTCGATGTCGACAGGTTCGAATTCTCCCGCAACCTAATGGAGCGTTAGAGGCGGGTGAGTTAACATTGCCTAAAATATGACTGATTTTTGGTAGTCTTTTCAACTACTTCCTAGTGTGCTTTTCTATTACTATATACACCGGTGAGTCGAATCGGCGGCGTTGCTTTTTCTTTTGCATTGAGCGATGAAGATGTCTAATATTGCAAAAAAGAACCTGCCTCGAATCTGAGACAGGTTCTTTTTTATGCGAATTTGCGGATCACAACCAAATAATCTTGTCGGCATCGTCACGTTCGTGATGCGGCTTGGACGGTTCGAGCGGATAACCCAGGGCCACCACACACAGCGGGCGCCAGTCGGCGGGCAGGGACAGGAACCCGCGCAGATATTCCTCGGCGTCCGGGCCATCGGGATCTTCGCGCCGTTGGGATCGTCCGTTGACATGCACCCAGCACGAACCGAGGCCTGCTTCCTCGGCGGCGAGTTGCAGGATGGTGGCCGATATAGCGGCGTTGTCCACCCACAGGTCGGTGGCCGAGGCGTCGCCCGACACGATCACGGCGCACGGAGCGGTGGCGATCAGCGATGAGCCGAAGTCGCGCATCTGCGAAATACGTTCGAGGGTCACGGGTGCGTCTACAACCATGAAACGGGTCGAGCGCGTGTTTTTCGACGAGGGGGCGGTGAGGGTCAGCCGTAGCAGCCCCTCCACAACGTCGCGCGGCACGGGACGCGATTCGAACTTGCGGACACTCCGCCGTTTTTTCAAAATATCAGTCAGCGTCATCACGGTAAATTATTTGCCTCAAAGATAGCGAAAGACCTTGAGAAAACGGCAAAATGGGGAGTAAATGAGTTAAGTATTTGGAGTACAGGTGCGATTCGCGGTGTTGTTCTGCATTCTTCTCAGGATCGAAAAGCCCCGAAATGGAAGAATATAGAGCGGTTGGGCAGGAGTTCCGCTACTTAAATGTATAGGGTATTCCCCATTCCCCTTCGTGCGCAAAGGTAACGTTGTAAAAGCAAATCCGCAAGGTTTGCGCAGCAACCGACGCGGAGCGGCGGCACCGACCCTGCGGATTTACTTTTCCAACCTTTGCAAATTTGCAACCAAATTGGAATAGGGTGATGTGGAGTTCCTAACTTAGCCCGCATAAAAAGTTAAGCCAAAACAAAACTTAACTTTGGGCAATGGAAAAGAGTATTGAAAAAAGGAATTACGATCGTGCGTTCAAGGAGCGCGCGGTGA
>JAITWC010000159.1 GCA_031285485.1 Alistipes sp. | reverse complement strand
CGCTCGTGCAGGTCGCTAAAACGCGGAAGGAGTTTACGGGGGATTACACCCTTGTGGTTTTTCCGCTGCTCAAGGCGAGCCGCAAGTCGCCCGACGCTACCGC
This sequence comes from Alistipes sp., assembly GCA_031285485.1. Classification (GTDB taxonomy): domain Bacteria; phylum Bacteroidota; class Bacteroidia; order Bacteroidales; family Rikenellaceae; genus UBA940. Next base: position 8,383 of record JAITWC010000159.1, on the reverse strand, counting down.
TGCCGAGATCGGCGAGCTGCTCGTTGCGGGGAATCCCGAGATCGAGGGTTTCAACGTGATAAAGGGATTCCTCAACATATCGCTGCGGCCGGAGTTCTGGGCCGCGAGGTTCGACGGGATCGCCGCCGACCCGGAGTTCGGGCGAGGCGCGCCCACGGGCCGCACGGTGATGGTGGAGTACTCGTCGCCCAACACCAACAAGCCGCTCCATCTGGGCCACATTCGCAACAACCTGCTCGGGTGGTCGGTGGCGGAGATCCTCAAAGAGTGCGGCGACACGGTGATCAAAGCAAACCTGGTGAACGACCGGGGCATTCATATTTGCAAAAGCATGCTCGCGTGGCAGAGGTGGGGCAACGGCGAGACCCCCGGGTCGAGCGGCATGAAGGGCGACCACCTCGTAGGCAAGTACTACGTCCGGTTCAACGACGAGCTCAAGAAAGACCCCACGCTGACCGATCAGGCGCAGGAGATGCTGCGGCGGTGGGAGGCGCACGACCCCGAGGTGTACGCGCTGTGGGAGAGGATGAACGGTTGGGTGTACGACGGTTTCGAGGCTACCTACCGGCGGCTCGGCGTGGACTTCGACCGGATGTATTACGAGTCGCAGACCTACCTGCTGGGCAAGGCGCTCGTGGAGGAGGGCCTTGCGAAAGGGGTGTTCTACCGGCGCGACGACGGGTCGGTGTGGTGCGACCTCACCGCCGACGGGCTCGACGAAAAGCTGCTGCTGCGGAGCGACGGCACGAGTGTCTACATGACCCAGGACCTCGGCACCGCCTATCGCCGGTTCGAGGACGAGCGGTTAGACGGGCTGATTTACGTCGTGGGCAACGAACAGAACTACCCTTTCCAGGTGCTGAAGCTGCTGCTGGCCAAGTTGGGCTACGCGTCGTGGGCCGAGGCGATCTACCACCTGTCGTACGGCATGGTGGAGCTGCCCGAGGGGAAGATGAAGTCGCGCGAGGGGACGGTGGTGGATGCCGACGACCTCGTGGAGGGGATGGTGGAGACGGCGAGAGAGATGTCGCAGGAACTGGGCAAGCTCGACGGAATGAGCCCCGCCGAGGCCGCCGCGATAGCCGGGACCGTCGGTCTCGGGGCGCTCAAATACTTCATACTAAAGGTCGATCCGCGCAAGACCATGCTCTTCGACCCGCGTGAGTCGATCGACTTCAACGGCAACACCGGCCCATTCATCCAATACACCCACGCGCGGATCAGATCGGTGTTGCGAAAGGGCCGGAACGCCGACGGCGGAGAGGGCCACGCGGAGATGAGCGCGCCGGGGTCGTACCTGCCGGAAGAGATGGAGATCATCAAGACCCTGAGCGACTATCCGTCGGTGGTGGCGGCGGCGGGGGCAAACCACGCCCCGAGCCTCGTGGCGAGCTACGCTTACGACCTTGCGAAACTCTATAACAGCTACTATCACGACCACTCGATCCTGCGTGAGGAAGATCCGGCGGTGCGGACTTTCCGCCTGCGGCTTTCGGAGACCGTGGCCGGGGTCATCAAAAAGGCCATGCGGCTGTTGGGCATCACCGTCCCGGAACGGATGTAGGATGTTTTTTTCGGCCGCGGTGCAAGATTTCGCGGACCGGGGGATTTAGCGTCATGAACACCTTTGTGAAATAACTTTTCGAAACCATGAAACTAACGAACAGACTTACCGCCGCGTTGCTGGTCGTGTTGGGGTTCTCGTCGTGCGAACCGGAGGATGATGACTACGTGCCCGGACGGTGCGATCCGAATGTGATCCGTCCGCTGTATGGGACTATCCCGTGCGAATACGAGACCAAAGCGGCCGCGTCCCAATGGATGGAGCCATCCGGGGGTGCCGATCTTTTTATCGAGGAGACAACCGACAGTGAAAACGAGTAAACTCGCGGCGAGGGCGTTGGTGGCGCTGGGATTCGGCGGCGCGGTGGGGCTCTCGGGCGGGTGCAGCGCGAGCCGGGCGCAACGGAGCCGTGTGGTCGGGGAGTTTCCCGCCGCCGGCTCCGTTGTCGTTCGTGACGGCGATGCCCCGGTGCGGGTTATGTATGGCTCGCCCCCGGCTCGTTTCGACCCCGACAGGCAGGTTCCGCGGATGGAGGCGGACACGACGCAACTCGAAGAAGTAATTGTGATCGGAATGTATGGTGTGCCCAACGCGCGATACGACCTGTACAGATCCGTTCCGGGAAAAGCCGCCCCCCGACGATAAATGCCCCTCGCGTGAGGTCATCGGGACGCCAAAGAGCACGATTTACCACCTGCTCGGACTGAGCAACGACCAAATCACAAGATTCACTGCTTGCTCAACCCGAGCAACGGACAAAAAAGTTGTTTTGAGGTTTGCTCAACCTGAGCAACGGGCAAAAAAGTTGTTTTGGGGTTTGCTCAACCTGAGCAAAGGCCGCCGCAGCCACCGGGAGGTTTGCTCAAGGTGAGCAAGGGCCACCGGAGCCGCCGTGAGGTTTGCTCAAGGTGAGCAAAGTTCGCCGAAGCCGCCGGGAGGTTTGCTCAGAGTGAGCAAAGTCCGCCGCAGCCGCCGGGAGGTTTGCTCAACGTGAGCAAAGGCCGCCGCAGCCGCCGGGGGTTTTGCTCAACGTGAGCAAAGTTCTCCGGAACCGCCGGGGGTTTTGCTCAGAGTGAGCAAACGGGCACCGCGGGTGCGAGGCTCACCGGCGGAGGCAAAGGCCCGACGGAGATAACGCACATCTTAATTCATTCACGTATGAAAGCACGCGGGACAGGGCCGGCACTCCGGCGGCGGATCGGGCTGCGCAAAAGACTCGGCCTCAATCTGTTTTCGAAACTATATAAGGAGCGGGTCGGGGCGCATCCGCTGCGGACGCTTTTCTGGGAGTGTACTTTGCGGTGCAACCTCGATTGCAGGCATTGCGGCTCCGATTGTAAAAGCGCGGAGGTGCTGAATGCGGAAAACAGAGAGCCCGCGCAGCCCGACATGCCGCTGGAGGATTTTCTCCGAACGCTCGACACCATCACCCCGCATGTCGATCCGCACAGGGTGATGATAGTTTTCGCCGGGGGCGAGGTGCTGATGCGGCGCGACCTGGAAAAGGCGGGTCTGGCGGTGTACCGGCGCGGCTACCCGTGGGGCATGGTGACGAACGGCATGGCGCTCGACGCCGCGCGGTTCGACGGTCTGCTCCGGGCGGGGCTGCACTCGATAACCCTGAGCCTCGACGGTTTCGAGGACGACCACATCTACATTCGCCGCCATCCGAAAAGCTGGGAGAACGCACTGCGCGCGCTGCGGTTGATAGTCCGCGAGCCGTCGATCGTGTACGACGTGGTGACGTGCGTGACCGGCGAGAGCCTTGCCCGGCTGCCCGGGTTCAGGGATTTCCTTATCGCCGAGGGGGTGAAGGCGTGGCGCATTTTCACGATATTCCCGGTGGGCCGTGCGGCGGAAGACCCGCGGTTGCAGCTTACCGACGGGCAGTTCGCCCGCCTGATGGAGTTCATAGCCGAGACTCGCCGCGAGGGGCGCATCCGCCTCGACTACGCCTGCGAGGGTTTCCTCGGCGGATGGGAGACCGAGGTGCGCGACAACTTCTACCACTGCTCGGCGGGGGTTACCACGGCGGGGATACGCATCGACGGCGCCATATCGGGTTGCACCTCGATCCGTGCCGCCCACGATCAGGGCAATATCTATCGCGACGACTTCATGACGGTGTGGAACGGGCGGTTCGAAAAGTTCCGCAACCGCGACTGGACCCGCAAGGGCGCGTGTGCCGGGTGCGGGGTGTGGAAGTGGTGCCTCGGCAACGGAATGCACCTCTATGACGACGACGGCAACCTGCTGCTCTGCCACTATCGCAGGCTCGATCCATAATTTATTTCACGTTATTTCACGCCGCGGACGGACATCCGGAGAGTGTAAACGGCGTCGGAGGCGGTGATGAAGAGTGTGCGTCGGTCGCGTCCTCCGAAGGTGACGTTGGCCGTCCATCCCTTCGGTACGTCGATCTGCTCGATTTGTTGGCCAGAGGGGTCGAACACCGTTACACCGCCGCGGCCCGTGAGGTAGATGTTGCCGCGTTCGTCGATCGTCATGCCGTCCGAGGCCATTCCCGTGAACACTCTTTTGCCGGTCAGCAGACCGTCGGGTGCGATGTCGTAGGCCCAGGTTGTGCGGCCACCCATGTCGGCCACGTAGAGCGTTTTCCCGTCGGGGGTGCCGATGATGCCGTTTGGTTGGCGCAGGTCGCCCGTGAGACGTGTCACTCGGCTCGTCGCCGGGTCGAGGCGGTAGACGTGCTGGCCGTCGAGCTGCGATTCACGGCCGCGGTGCGTCCACCAGTCGCGGGCGTAGAGCGGGTCGGTGAAGTAGATGGCACCGGTGCGGGGATGAACCCACAGGTCGTTCGGGCCGTTGAACTCGCCGGGGCCGTTGACCCCGCCCTCGTCGAAGCGGCGGGCGAGCAGCGTGTGGCTGCCGTCGGGGGCGATGCTCCACATGGCATTCTCTTCGTCGGCGGCTGCAAGCAGGTTGCCTTTCGAGTCGAAGTATAGTCCGTTGGCGCGTCCGGAGGGCGAGAGGAAGGTCGACAGGGTGCCGTCGCGGGCGTCCCAGCGCACGATGCGGTCGTTGGGCTGATCGGTGAAGAAGACGTTGCCGCGTCGGTCGGCCGCGGGCCCCTCTGTGAAGGAGTAATCGTCAGAGATCAGCGTCAGTTCGGCTCCGGTGGCGATTATCCCGCTGCCTCCGTGAGTCGGGCCGGGGTTTTGGTTTTGGGCGAAGGCCGTAGCCGGGGCAACCAGCAGGGCAAGAGTAAGGAGGATCGTCGGTTTCATGGCAAGTGGTTTTAGTTTTTCGGCGTGAAGATACGAAAAATCGCCCCAAAAACCTCGCGGCGGCCGAAATAACCACTGCGCCCACGATGAACCAAACCGCCATGACCTGCCAGTCCATTACCAGACACCCATTATCAGGTACGCGGCCCAGGCGACGAGCCAGGCGACGACTGTGTTGTAGACGATCGACAGTGCCACCCAACGCCAACTGCCTGTTTCTTTTCGGATGGCGGCGAGTGCGGCAAGGCACGGGAAGTACAACAGGGCGAAGATCATGAAGGCGAGGGCCGAGGCGGGAGTCCAATCGGGCGTGCCTGTTTCCGGATCGGGGGTCGTTAGGCGGTGGGAAAGATTTTCTTCGGCGGCGGCCTCGGCCTTGTTGCCGCCCTCTGCCTCTGCGTATAAAACACCCAGAGTACTCACAGTGATCTCTTTTGCTCCTACGCCCGCGACAAGCGCCACTCCACCCTCCCACGGAATGCCCAGAGGTTGCATCACCGGGGCGACAGCGAGGCCCGCATTTTCGAGATAGGAGTTTTCCTCACCACGAGGATAGTAAGAAAGTACCCACACCACGATCGACGCGGCAAGGATCACGCCGCCCATCTTGCGGAGATACTGCCCGCCCTTGTCCCACATGTGGCGCAGGGTGGTGCGCAGCGTCGGCATCCGGTAGGGCGGAAGTTCCATAACAAAAGGTGTGTCGTCGCGCTTGAACATCGTTTTACGCATCAGCAGCGCCGTGGCCGCCGCCACGAGTATCCCCAAAACATATATGGAGATCAGCACGAGGCTCGCGCTGCCCGGAAAGAACGCCCCCGCCAAAAGTATGTAGATGGGCAGACGCGCGCTACACGAGACGAAGGGCGAGATCAACACCGTGATGATGCGCGACGAACGCGACTCGATGGCCCGCGCTGCCATGATGCCCGGCACGTTGCAGCCGAAGCCCATAACCAGTGGGATGAACGACTTGCCGTGCAGCCCGATGCAGTGCATCACCTTGTCCATGATGAAGGCCGCGCGCGCCATGTATCCCGAGTCCTCCATGAACGAGATGCACAGGAACAGGATCAGAATGTTGGGCAGGAAGACTATCACGCTCCCCACTCCGCCGATTATTCCGTCGACCAACAGATCGTGCAACGGCCCGTCGGCCATCACGTGGCCCACCAGTCCGCCGAGCCACGCCACCCCCGACTCGATCCATGCCATGGGGTACTCGCCCACCCTGAACGTAAGCTCGAACATGGCCCACATCAGGAAGAAAAACAGCGGGAATCCCCACACACGGTGGGTCACCACAGCGTCGATGGCGGCGGTGGCCGTGCGACGCTCCTGCTTTCCGGGGGTGAAAGTTTCACGCAGTGCCCCGGCTATGAAACCGTATTTCTCGTCGGTGATGGCGGTCTCTATGTCTTCCCCCAGTTCTTTTTCGACCTTCGCCGTGAGGATGTCGCGCACAGCCGTCCACTCGGCGAAGCGGGGGCAGGCGGCGGCAAGCTGCAACTCGACCTCACGGTCGCGCTCAAGGAATTTCAGGAGCAGGTAGCGGCGCGAGAAGTGTTTGGGGAAGCAGTCGAAGTCGGGCTCCATAGTGCGGCGCAGTTCAGCCACCGCACCCTCGATCGACGGGCCGTGGTTGATGTGTACGTGACGGGCCACGGCGTTGCGGCCCTCATAAACCTCGATTATCGTGTCCAACAGTTTGTCGATCCGCCTCCCGTCGCGCGCCACGACAGGAACCACGGGGGTACCGAGAAGTGTTTCGAGCGTGGCGGCGTCGAGCCTTGCTCCGCTCGCCGTCAGTTCGTCGTACATGTTGAGGGCGATCACCATGTCCTGGGCTATGTCTACCAACTCGGTGGTGAGGTAGAGGTTACGCTCTATATTGCCCGCCGCCACGACGTTGACTATCACGTCGGGGATGTTCTCCGTAAGATGGCGGCGCACGAAAAGCTCCTCGGGAGTGTAAGGCGACAGGGCGTAGGTGCCGGGCAGGTCGTAGATGGCGAACTCGTAGCCGCCGTGGCGGAACGTGCCGCGCTTGGCCTCCACCGTCACGCCCCCGTAGTTGCCCACGTGTTCGTGGCCGCCGCTCAGGGCGTTGTAGAGCGACGACTTGCCGCTGTTGGGGTTGCCCACGAGGGCGATCTCGATGCGCTTGCGGTGCCTCGACACTATCTTCCCGATGCGATCGGCGGAACTCGTTCCGTTGCTCTTACCGCGGCCGCTCACGGTGGTATCGGCTTCGGCGGCGGCCTCGGCCTCGCTGACCACCTCGATCATGGCAGCCTCGACACGGCGCAGCGACACCTCGTAGCCCATGACGCGGTACTTGATGGGGTCTTTCAACGGGGCGTTGAGGATCACCTCGACCTTCTGCCCACGCACGAATCCCATCTCCATGATGCGGCGACGAAAGCCGCCGTGGCCCGATACCTTTATTAAATAACCCGACTCGCCGGTCTGTAAATCCGATAACTTCATGCCTGTCTCCACTTGCTATGTTTCACAGGGGCAAAGGTAGTGCTTTTCGGCGGCGGCGGAAATCCCCGTTTTCGGGGATTTTTCCCTCCACGCGGGTGCGATTTTCGGGGATTTTCGGGAAGTGTCGGGGAATCCACACCATCTTTGGCCTCAAATGGGTGTCTCGTTGCGTTATTAAAGTCATTATTTCGTCAATTCATTTGGAGTTTACATTTTTTTAAAGCACCTTTGTGCCAGAGCAAAAACTTTAACTCTTTTAAAATACTTAATCCATTATGAAAAACCTCGTACCGAAGATCAACGCCGAGATCGAAAGCCTGCAAAAAAATGTGCAGCTTCAGCTCGAAAAGGGAAACAAAGCCGCCGGGACTCGCGCTCGCAAATCGGCCCTCGAACTCTCCAAACTCCTGAAAGAATTCCGCAAAGTATCCGTCGAAGCCGCCAAGAAATAAGGTGGCCGGATCCGGGAAGGGGGCGTTTTTCATTTTAACCCGCCCTTCTAAATTCGAAACGTTTTAGCCGTCCGGTAAGGACGGCTTTTTTTGTGGGAAATCCAACCGATGTCATTATAACCGGTCATATAACCGTAAAAGTTTGCTGTGGGGGTGGGTGCGCAATATCTTTGCCGTCGTGATCGGAATCACGAAACACTCAAAAATTATTTTCCATGAAACCCACATGACGTTTTTAAGAGGCCAAAGATGAGGATATGCGAGGCTCACCGACGGAGGTATCGACCAAAACACGAGATTCACGGCTTGCAACATTGTTGCAACGACCAAAACGAAAGTTTCACGACTTGCAACACTGTTGCAACGACCAAAACAGAAGTTTCACGGCTTGCAACATTGTTGCAACGACCAAAACAAAAGTTTCACGGCTTGCAACATTGTTGCAACGACCAAAACAAAAGTTTCACGACTTGCAACACTGTTGCAACGACCAAAACGAAAGTTTCACGACTTGCAACAATGTTGCAACGACCAAAACAGAAGTTTCACGGCTTGCAACAATGTTGCAACGGACACTTTGATTTATTTACGTATAATCACAAAACATTCAAAAATTATTTTCTATGAAA